>NZ_JBSTYP010000056.1:0-31279 GCF_054052405.1 Aeromonas aquatilis
TTCTCTGAGCATGGTGCAGTCCATTTATTGACCATGCAGCAATTAGATCAAACCCCGGGATCGGCGTCCAGGGGTTTGTCAGCAGTCTGAAGGGCATCTTCGGATGCCCTTGTTGTTCTGTTGGGTTTTCAAGACGGGATTAGATGCCTGAGCCGTCGCTCTCGCCATTTTCCTCGTGCAAACCGCACTCGCGCTTGAGGCCGAAGAAGCGAGTCTGCTCCTCGCTCATGCCCGGCTCCCATTTTGCGGTGGTGTGGACATCGCCCACCGAGAGGTAGCCCTGCTCCCACAGCGGGTGGTAGGGGAGGTCGAACTCCTTGAAGTAGTAGAAGACATCCTTGTTGCTCCAGTCGATCACCGGCAGGAACTTGAAACGGCCGCGCTGGATGCCCAGCACAGGCAGCTTGCCACGGCTGCCGGACTGCTCCCGGCGCAGGCCGGAGAACCAAGTCTGGGCCCCCAGCTCGCGCAGGGCGCGGTCCATCGGCTCCACCTTGTTGAGCTGGTTGTAGCGGGTGATCCCCTCCACCCCCTGCTCCCACAGGAGGCCAAATCGCGCCTCCTGCCAGGCTGGGCTGAGCTCGGCCCGATAGATCTTGAGATTTAGCGCGAGGCGCTCGGTCAGCTCGTCGATGAAACGGTAGGTCTCGGGGAAGAGATAACCGGTATCGGTCAATACCACGGGCACGTCGGCCCGCTCGCGGCTGACCAGATGGAGCATCAGCGCCGCCTGAATGCCGAAGCTGGATGAGAGCACATGCTCCCCCGGCAGATTGGCCAGTGCCCAGCGCACCCGCTCGGGGGCGCTCATGGTATCCAGCTCCCGGTTGAGGGGCGCCAGTGCCTCGACTTGATCCTCACGGCCGAGGGCCAGCAGTGCCTGCAGGTCAAGGCGGCCATCTTCAGTGACATTAAGCGGCATAGAAGTCCCTCGCGGAGTCGATGACCGGGGCTATGATGCCGGCGCGGATGACGAAGTCGCCGAAGCACTCACCCTGATTGCGCTCGCTGGCCCAGCGGCCGATCAGCGCGTCCAGTTCGGCCAGGATCTGCGGCTCGGTGATGTTCTCCTGATAGAGACGCGGAATGCGGGTCCCCTCCAGGTTGCCCCCCAGATGGAGGTTGTAGCGGCCGGGCGCCTTGCCCACCAGACCCACTTCCGCCAGCATGGCGCGGCCGCAGCCGTTGGGGCAGCCGGTGACCCGGAAGATGATGGCGTCATCGGCGAGATCGTGTTTGGCCAGCAGCCCTTCAAGTTCGGTGACGAAGGCGGGCAGCATGCGTTCCGCCTCGGCCATTGCCAGCGGGCAGGTAGGCAGGGCCACGCAGGCCATCGATTGCTTGCGCTGCTCGCTCACGCCGTCATCCAGCAGGCCGTACTGGCGTGCCAGCCCTTCGATGCGGGCCTTCTCGCCGGCAGGCACGCCCGCGATGATGAGGTTCTGGTTGGCGGTGAGGCGAAAATCCCCCTGATGCACCTTGGCGATCTCCAGCATGCCGGTCTTGAGGGGCTTGCCCGGGAAGTCCAGCAGGCGGCCGTTCTCGATGAAGAGGGTGAGGTGGTGCTTGCCGTCGATCCCCTCCACCCAACCGAAGCGATCGCCACGGCTGGTGAACTCATAGGGACGCACCTCGCCAAACTGGATACCGGCGCGGCTCTCCACCTCGGCCTTGAAGGCTTCGACGCCGACGCGCTCGAGGGTGTACTTGGTCTTGGCGTTCTTGCGGTTGACCCGGTTGCCCCAGTCGCGCTGGGTGCTGACCACGGCGGCCGCCACCTCCAGCACGTGGGAGAGCGGAATAAAGCCAAAATCGCTCGCCTTGCGCGGGTAGGTGCTGGTGTCGCCGTGGGTCATGGCGAGCCCGCCGCCCACCAGCACGTTGAAGCCAACCAGCTTGCCATGCTCGGCAATCGCCACGAAGTTGAGATCGTTGGCGTGGATATCCACGTCGTTGTGGGGCGGGATCACCACAGTGGTCTTGAATTTGCGCGGCAGGTAGTTGGAACCCAGGATCGGCTCCTCATCTTCCCCCAGCTTCTCGCCATCGAGCCAGATCTCCACGTAGGCGCGGGTCTTGGGCAGCAGGTGCTCGGAGATCTTCTTGGCCCACTCGTAGGCCTCCTGATGCAGCTCGGACTCCACCGGATTGCTGGTGCAGAGTACGTTGCGGTTCACATCGCCAGCGGTGGCGATGGAATCGATGCCGCTGCTGTTGAGGGTTTGGTGCATCAGCTTGATGTCGCGCTTCAATACCCCGTGAAACTGGAAGGTTTGCCGGGTAGTCAGACGGATGCTGCCGTAGAGGCTGTGCTCCTCGGCGAACTTGTCGATGATCTGCCACTGGGCCGGGGTGATGATCCCCCCCGGCAGGCGGGCGCGCAGCATGACGTTGTGCAGCGGCTCGAGCTTCTGGGCGGCGCGTTCAGGGCGGATGTCGCGGTCATCCTGCTGGTACATGCCGTGAAAGCGGATCAGCTGGAAGTTGTCGCCGTTGAAGCCGCCGGTGAGCGGGTCTTGCAGATCCTGCTCTATGGTGCCGCGCAGAAAGTTGCTCTCGCGCTTGAGGCGCTCGTTGTCGGCCAGCGGCCCTTCGACCGGTCCCGCTTTTGGGTGAGAAAGAGGTTGTTTGCTCATCAATAGACATCCCTTTGATAACGTTTGGCACGACGCAATTCGCTCAAATACTCTTCTGCTTGCTCACGGCTCTTGTGACCGTGTTCGGCAATCACATCCAGCAGGGCCTCCTGCACATCCTTGGCCATCTTGTTGGCGTCACCACACACATAGAAGTGAGCGCCTGCTTCCAGCCACTGATAGAGCTCCTGGCCCGCTTCACGCAGGCGGTCCTGCACATAGATCTTGTTGCTCTGATCCCGGCTGAAGGCCAGCGAGATCTTCGACAGCAGCCCCGATTTCACATAACGCTGCCACTCCACCTGATAGAGGAAATCCTGGGTAAAGTGGGGGTTGCCGAAGAAGAGCCAGTTCTTGCCTTCCGCGCCCTGAGCTTCCCGCTCCTGCATAAAGGCACGGAACGGGGCGATGCCGGTTCCCGGGCCCACCATGATGACGGGGGTGTCGGGGTTTTGCGGCAGGCGGAAGTTGTCGTTGTGCTCCACGAATACCCGCGCCTCGCCATCCTCAATCAGCCGATCTGCCAGATAGGAGGAGGCGGCGCCAGAGCGCACTGTGCCATCTTCCTGTGGGTAGCGCACCACCCCGACGGTCAGGTGCACTTCCTCTTCCACCTCGCTCTGGGCAGAGGCGATGGAGTAGAGGCGCGGGGTGAGGGGGCGCAGCAGGTCAACCAGCTGCTCGGCCGTGAGGACGGTCGGGAAGCGTTTCAGCACATCCACCACCTGGGCAGAGGCGACCAGTGCATTGACCTGGGCCTTGTCGCCAGCCAGATCTTTCAGCGCTGCGTTGTCTGATATGTCAGCGAGCCCTGTGATAAAGCCGCCGTGCAGCCGGGTCAGTTCGAAGTGACCGGTCAGTGCGGCGCGCAAGGTGCCGTGGGCCGTGGCTTCATCGCCGGAGAGGCCGGTCAGGGCCAGCACTTCATTAACCAGTTCTGCATCGTTGTCGAACCAGACGCCGAGGGCATCACCCGGTTGATAGGTGATGCCGGAGTCGGCCAGATTGATCTCGATATGGCGGATATCCTTGGTGGAATCCCGGCCGGTGATCTTCTGATTGACCGACAGGCGGGCAGGGAAGGGGTTCTCCTTGTTGTACTGGCTGTGACCAACCGCCTGCTGCACCGCACCTGCCACGCTGCTGGCTGTCCCGGTAGTGAGGGTCGCGGCAATGGCGTTGAGTGCCTGCTCGCCCCACGTCTTGGCCGCATCCTGATAGTCCACATCGAGGCTGGCGAGTTCATAAAAGCGCTCGGCCCCTGCTTTGGCGAGGAAGTCGTCAAAATCTTTACCGGTCTGGCAGAAAAATTCGTAGGAGCTGTCACCCAGCCCCAGCACCGCGAACTTGAGCCCGTCCAGCTTGCCAATCTTGCCTTTTTTAAGCTGCTCGAACAGATCGACGGCGCTCTCCGGCGGTTCACCCTCCCCGTAAGTGCTCACTACCACCAGCAGGTGGCTCTCTTTCTTGAGCTGCTTGGGTTTGTAGTCGGCCATCGACGCTAGGGTGACCGGTAGACCGCGGGCCTCGGCCTGCGCCTTGATGGCACTGGCGACACCTTTGGCGTTGCCGGTCTGGGAGCCGTAGAGAATGGTCAGGCTGCCGCTGGGCGCAGCCACGGCGGCGCTGGTTGCAACGCTCTGCTGACCGCTCTGGGAGAGGCCGTAGAGATATCCGCTCACCCAAGCCAGTTGCTGGGTATTGAGGGTCGAGAGTACCTGACCCAGCTGACGTTGCTGCTCGTCAGAGAGGGGGGAGAGGTTGAATGGGGAATCCTTCAATTGCATCACACGCGTCTTCCATGGTCTGATTTTTGGCCAGATTAAAGGGCGTGTTGTCTAACAACAAAGAATAAAAATATCTTCTTTATTCCATTATTGAATTTATAAAGTAATTTGGCGGTAAAGGAGATAGAAAAACGCCCCGCAGTCGCGGGGCGTTTTTATTGGCTATCACGCTCGGGATTGACCCAAGGGATGTAGCTGACTTCTGTGAGCCTTATTTCTGCGGACGCAGGGCAGGGAACAGAATGACGTCACGGATGGTGTGGCTGTTGGTGAACAGCATCACCAGACGGTCGATACCGATACCCTGACCGGCAGTCGGCGGCAGGCCGTGCTCCAGCGCAGTGACGAAGTCTGCGTCGTAGAACATGGCTTCGTCGTCGCCTGCTTCTTTCTGATCAACCTGATCCTGGAAGCGCTTGGCCTGGTCTTCTGCATCGTTCAGCTCGGAGAAGCCGTTGGCCAACTCGCGGCCACCGATGAAGAATTCGAAGCGGTCGGTTACATCCGGGTTCACGTCGTTGCGACGGGCCAGCGGAGAAACGGCAGCCGGGTACTCGGTGATAAAGGTCGGTTGCAGCAGCATGTGCTCCACGGTCTCTTCGAAGATCGCGGTGATCACGTGGCCCAGCTCCCAACCCTTCATCAGTTCGATGTGCAGACGCTTGGCAACGGCCTTGGCGCTCTCGAGGGTAGCCAGATCGTCCAGAGTTACATCCGGATTGAACTTCAGGATGGACTCGACCATGGTGAGGCGCTGGAACGGCTGACCGAAATCGATGGTCAGACCCTCTTCGCCCTCTTTGGCATAACGGATCTTGGTGTCGCCCAGAATGTCCTGCGCCAGGGTGCGCAGCAGCTCTTCGGTCAGGTCCATCAGATCGATGTAGTCGGCGTAGGCCATGTAGAACTCGATCATGGTGAACTCGGGGTTGTGACGCACCGAGATACCTTCGTTACGGAAGTTGCGGTTGATCTCGTAGACACGCTCGAAACCACCGACCACCAGACGCTTCAGGTAGAGCTCCGGTGCGATACGCAGGTACATGTCGATGTCCAGCGCATTGTGGTGAGTGACAAACGGACGCGCGGAGGCACCACCCGGGATGACTTGCATCATCGGGGTTTCCACTTCCATAAAGCGCTTTTCGTTGAAGAACTTGCGGATACCGGCAACCACTTTGGTACGGGTCACGAAGGTCTTGCGGGACTCTTCGTTGGCGATCAGATCCAGGTAGCGCTGGCGGCAGCGGGCTTCCTGGTCGGTCAGGCCCTTGTGCTTCTCGGGCAGAGGACGCAGCGCCTTGGTCAGCAGGCGGATATCGGAAACGTGAACGGAGAGCTCACCGGTCTGGGTCTTGAACAGGGTACCTTCGACACCCACGATGTCGCCCAGATCCCACTTCTTGAACTGCTCGTTGTAGAAACCTTCCGGCAGGTCGTCACGGGTGACGTAGACCTGGATCTTGCCGGCCATGTCCTGCAGGGTGGCGAAAGAAGCCTTGCCCATGATCCGGCGGGTCATGATGCGACCGGCAATCTTCACCCGTTTACCCAGGCTCGTCAGCTCCTCGGCGCTTTTGTCGTCGAACTCTGCGTGCAGATCGCCAGAGAGGCTGTCGCGACGGAAGTCGTTGGGGAAAGGATTACCCTGGGCGCGCAGGGCGGCCAGCTTGGAACGACGCTCGGTCATCTCGTTGTTGAGTTCGAGAGTTTGGTCGACTTCCGGAGTGATGGTTTGTTCAGACATGGTGATTCCTGCTTGTTTACAGACCTGATTTCAGGCTGGCTTCGATAAACTTGTCCAAGTCACCGTCGAGCACCGATTGGGTATTACGGGTTTCGACGCCGGTGCGCAGATCCTTGATACGGGAGTCATCCAGCACATAGGAACGGATCTGGCTGCCCCAACCGATATCAGACTTGGTCTCTTCCAGGGCTTGTTTCTCAGCGTTCTGCTTCTGAATTTCCAGCTCGTAGAGCTTGGCTTTCAGCTGCTTCATACACTGGTCTTTGTTTTTGTGCTGGGAACGGTCGTTCTGGCACTGTACCACGACACCGGTCGGAACGTGGGTAATACGCACCGCGGATTCGGTTCGGTTAACGTGCTGACCACCGGCACCGGAGGCACGGTAGACGTCGATCCGCAGGTCGGCCGGGTTGATATCGATCTCGATATCGTCGTCGATCTCGGGGTAGACGAACACAGAACAGAAGGAGGTGTGACGACGGCCACCGGAATCGAACGGGGACTTGCGAACCAGACGGTGTACGCCGGTTTCGGTACGCAGCCAGCCGAACGCATATTCGCCGGTGAACTTGATGGTGGCGGATTTGATGCCGGCCACGTCGCCTTCGGAGCATTCAATCAGCTCGGGCTTGTAGCCGTGGGCATCGCCCCAGCGCAGGTACATGCGCAGTACCATGTTGGCCCAATCCTGCGCTTCGGTACCACCGGAGCCGGACTGGATGTCGATATAGCAGTCGGAGCCGTCGTGCTGACCGGAGAACATGCGGCGGAACTCGAGATCCACCAGCTTGGCTTCCAGCTGTTCGGATTCGGCGATGGCTTCGTTGAAGGTCTCTTCGTCTTCCCCTTCCACGGCCAGGCTCACCAGCATCTCGACGTCATCCACGCCTTGGGTCAGGGTGTCGATGGTTCCGACCACGTTTTCCAGCGCGACGCGCTCTTTGCCCAGCGCCTGTGCGCGCTCAGGTTCATTCCAGACGTCCGGCTGTTCCAGCTCGGCGTTGACCTCTTCTAGACGCTCTTTCTTGGCGTCATAGTCAAAGGTACCCCCTAAGAAGCTCGGTCCGCTCAGACAGCTCCTTAAGCTTGTTTAATACAGGATTGACTTCAAACATCGTGACAACTCTCAGGGTCGATGTGACTTAAAAACGGGATATTCTAGCCAATTGCGGAAGGAATAAACAGGGTTGCCTTGGCTTGTGCGGCTCATGCAGTTAATTTCTGGTGCACTTTCTTCCACCGCGGTAGAAAATATCGCCCGCCGGTCCATTTTTAGGTTCAGTTTTGGCTGGTTTGGTCGCTAATAACTTCGTAATGCTGTGCACTTTTAGTGAAAAACCCGCTTCTCACCTTAATTAAGAAGAACGCATGATGAAAAACCTGTCACTCAAGCAGAAGATACTGTTGTCAGTGGTGATCGCCCTTTCGTTGGTGATTTCGTTGCTCTCCTGGCAGAGCTATAGCAGCCAGAAAAACCTGTTGTTGCAGGGCAGCCAGGAGCAGTTGCAACGGTTGGGTATCCTGCAAGCTGAGCGGATCCACGACTGGCTATCGGACCGTCATGATGTGATCCAGGCGCTCGCGAGCAAGGCCAGCGCCGATCCCCTCCATGCCTTGCAACAGGCGCAAGCCTCCGGTCGTTTCCAGCTTACCTATTTCGGTGAGAGCAGCGGCAAGATGAATGACTCCGATCCAGCGATCGACCGCTCCAATTATGACCCGAGAGCCCGTCCCTGGTATCAGGAAGCCATGAGCAAGGGCACAATGATCACTACCAAGCCTTACCTGGGGGTTGCGAGTGAAGGAACCATTCTTACCATCGCGGCCCCGATCGGTGGCGGTGTCGTTGGCGGCGATCTCGCTATCAATGCCGTGGTGGAAGATGTCACCCAGATGCAGCTGCCTGCCGATGGTTTCGCCATCATGATGCACAAGGATGGCACCATCATCGCCTACAAGGATGCCGCCAAGGCGATGAAACCGGCCAGCGAGATCGACAACGATTTGACCAATGCGCTGATTGAGCAGAGCAAATCGAGCAAGGAGCTGGTTCCGGCCTACTTCGATAGCGAAGGTCGCGACAAGCTGCTGTGGGCAGTGGATATCCCCGATACCGACTGGGAACTGCTGCTGGTGCTGGACAAAGCCGAGCTGGAAGCGCCGCTCTCCTCCCTGCTGATGACCCAGCTGGGGATGGCGCTGCTGGTGCTGGTGGGCAGTATCCTCGCTATCTCCTGGCTGGTCAGCATGCTGCTTGGCCCGCTCACCAAGGTATCCCAGGCACTGGCCCGCATTGCCGATGGTAACGGCGATCTGACCCAGCGCATCAAGATCGACGCCAACGACGAAGTGGGTCAACTGGCCAACAGCTTCAACCGTTTCGTCGGCAGTCAGCACCAGCTGATCGGCAATATCCGCCAGCTGGCCAACGAGCTGAACGCCGATGCCGAGCGCAGTCTGGTGACCAACCAGGCCGCGGTGGACGAGCTGCAGCGTCAGCAGCAGGAGGTGACCATGGTTGCCACCGCCGTCACCGAGATGGCGAGCGCCACCATGGAGATCGCCGGCAACGCTGAGAATACCGCCGCCGCTGCCCAGCAATCTGCCCAGAGCAGTGAGCAGGGGAAGATGCTGGTCAACAAGACCCGTCACTCCATCCATGGTCTGGCCGAAGAGGTGGGGCAGGCGACCGAAGTGATCGGCGAGCTGAGTCGTCATGCTCAGGCTATCTCAGGCATTCTCTCTACCATTCAGGGGATTGCCGAGCAGACTAACCTGCTGGCACTGAACGCGGCCATCGAAGCGGCCCGAGCCGGTGAGCAGGGCCGCGGTTTTGCGGTGGTGGCGGATGAGGTGCGGGTGCTGTCACGTCGCACTCAGGACTCCACTCAGGAGATCCACGCTACCATCGAGACTCTGCAACAGACCACCGCCCGTGCGGTGAGCCTGATGCAGACCAGTCAGGGGCTGGCGGACAACAGCGTGCAGGATGCGGATCAGGCGGTACGCGCGTTGGAAGAGATCACCAGTGCCATCTCCCTCATCTCCGACATGGCGGGCCAGATTGCCACGGCAGCCGAGGAGCAGACCCAGGTGACTGGCGAGATCACCCAGAACACCACCGCCATCAAGGATGTGAGTGACGAGATCACCGCCGCCGCAATGCGCGATCTGGATCAGGCCCAGAGCCTCAAAGGGCGTGCCACCGACCTGAATCAGCAGGTGTCGACCTTTATCCTGTAAGGAGCAAGTCGCAGCCCGTTCGGGCTGAGATAAACAAGCCCCGCCCTCTGTCGAGTGCGGGGCTTTTTGTTGTTGGGGGGAATGTGGGGCTTGGGGATTTCGGGTTGTCCGGGTTGCTCGCGGGTCACCCTAGTGCCGGATACGTGCCACGGCTCTGCCAGCGTCAGCTGGCGAGTAGAGAACAAACAAAGAGCCCACCGAAAGGTGGGCTCTGATCATATACGTCTGACGGAAAGGGAATTACAGGAATGGCATCGCCATAAACAGCTTGATCACCATGGCGTTGATGATGTCGATAAAGAAGGCGCCCACCATGGGCACCACCAGAAACGCCAGGTGGGAGGGACCGAAGCGCTGGGTAATGGCCTGCATGTTGGCAATCGCGGTCGGGGTGGCACCCAGGCCAAAGCCGCAGTGACCTGCCGCCAGCACGGCCGCATCGTAATTTTTGCCCATCACCCGGAAGGTGACGAAGATGGCGTAGAGCGCCATCGCCACTGTCTGGGCGGCCAGCAGGATGAAGATGGGCAGCGCCAGGCTGGCCAGATCCCACAGTTTCAGGCTCATCAGTGCCATGGCGAGGAACAGCGACAGGCTGACGTTGCCCAGCAGCGATACTTCGCGATCACTCACTTCATGCCAGTTGAAGAGGGTGAGCAGGTTGCGCAGCAGCACGCCGACAAACAGCACGCAGACAAAGATCGGCAGCTCGAAGGCGCCCCCTTTGAGGGAAGCAGAGAGCAGCTCGCCGCCCTTGAGGCTGATGGCGATCAGCGCCAGCGTTTCGATAACGCTGAAAGTGGTGAGAGGGCGCTCCATATCCGGCATTTCGAAGCCCTGGGGGGCCTCATCCTGATTGTGCTCCTCACCGGGCACCTGCACTTTCTTCACCAGATAGCGAGCGACCGGGCCACCGATCAGGCCGCCCAGCACCAGACCGAAGGTAGCACAGGCGATGGCGAGTTCGGCAGCGGATTGCACGCCGTACTTCTCGGAGAAGGTAGCGCTCCAGGCCGCACCGGTGCCGTGGCCGCCGGAGAGTGTGATGGAGCCGGCCAGCAGCCCCATGTGGGGATCCAGACCGAGCAGGGTCGCCAGACCGACACCCAGACTGTTCTGCACCAGCAGCAGGCCGGTGACCACCATCAGGAAGGTAACCACCGCCTTGCCGCCGCGTTTCAGGCTGGCGAGATCGGCGGAGAGACCGATGGAGGCGAAGAAGGCCAGCATCAGCGGGGTTTGCAGGCTGGTATCAAATTGCAGCTCCATCTGCAGGGTGGAGCGCAGCAGCAGCAGTACCAGCGCGACCACCAGGCCGCCAGCTACCGGTTTGGGGATGTTGAAGGTACGCAGCAGCCCGACTCGGGTAACCAACACCCGGCCAAACAGCAATACCAGAGTGGCAGCGACCAGAGTTGCGTAAGAATCAAGTTGTAACATTCAGTACTCCCATGTTGATTGGCTGTGTCTTTCATAGCAAAAGACTTACAGATTCAGCCGGGATGAAAACAGTGTGGCTTATGTGCCAGCAAAGAAGGGGAAACATCTCCCCGCCCCAGGAAAGATGGGGCTTGTGCAGGCCTGAAATGCTCAGGCATCCAGATGAGATTTTAGTAAAATTCGGCTAATTGTAGCAAAAAGCATCGTTTAATTCCATCCTTGTCATATTAATGCTCGTTTTAGTGGTTTATTGTGACATTTAATACTATGTAGGTAAGGGGCAGACAAAGCCGAAAAGGGTGCATGGAACGGCTGTCATTTGGGACGCCAGTCTCTATAATTCGCCGGTTTCCGCTGCACGCAGAGGCGCTGGCGGGCGTTGACATTGTGGTTCACCCAGACATGGTTCATGTTCCGGCGGTGTTCACTTCATCAAGAGGAGAGGGTGTGAAGAAGTCTATCTACATTGCCTACACAGGCGGCACCATTGGGATGCAGCGTTCCGATCACGGCTACGTGCCGATGGCGGGCTTTATGGAAGACTGTCTGGCGCGGATGCCCGAGTTCCACCGCCCCGAGATGCCGGATTACCATATCCACGAATATGCGCCCCTCATCGACTCCTCCGACATGACCCCGGCGGACTGGCAGCGCATCGCTGAAGACATTCGCGACAACTACGAGAAATACGATGGTTTCGTGATCCTGCACGGCACCGACACCATGTCGTTCACCGCCTCGGCGCTCTCCTTCATGCTCGAATATCTGCACAAGCCGGTCATCATCACCGGCTCCCAGATCCCGCTGGCCGAGTTGCGCTCCGACGGTCAGCAGAACCTGCTCAACGCCCTCTATATCGCGGCCAACTACCCGATCCACGAGGTGACGCTGTTTTTCAACAACCAGCTCTATCGCGGCAACCGCAGCAAGAAGGTGCACGCAGACGGCTTCCACGCCTTCGACTCCCCCAACTATCCGCCGCTGCTCAATGCCGGGATCGCCATCTCGCTGGAAGCGGGTGAGCTGGGCGTGCCGTCTGAGCGGCCGCTGGTGCTGCATGATATCACCCCCCAGCCCATCGGCGTGGTGACCCTCTATCCGGGGATCTCCAGTGAGGTGATCGCCAATATCCTGCAACAGCCGGTGAAGGCGCTGATCCTGCTGTCGTTCGGGGTCGGCAATGCGCCGCAAAACCCGGCCATGCTGGCGCTGCTCTCCGAGGCCTCGGCCCGTGGCGTCATCATCGTCAACCTGAGCCAGTGCCTGCACGGCAAAGTCAATATGGGGGGCTATGCCACCGGCAATGCCCTGTCGCGGGCCGGGGTGATCTCGGGCTTTGACATGACCGCCGAGGCTGCACTCACCAAGCTGCACTTCCTGTTGAGCCAAGACTTGCCCTCCCACCGCATTCGCGAGTTGATGCAGCAGTCGCTGCGCGGGGAGCTGACTCCCTGATAACCCTCGCAGTAGGGTGCAATAAGCGCAGCGCATTGCACCGGTGACGAGGGGTGATAAGTTAGGAAAAAAGAGGGGAGCCATCATGGCTCCCCTCTTTGCTGTAGCCGCTGTGAGCGGCCTGCCGGGTCAGGTTCAATGGTTAAGGTCGACCCGCACTATCTCTTCCTCGTCGCGATACTGACGCTTGAGCTCGCTCTTGCTCTTCATCACGATCTCGCCGTCACGGCCGATGTTCATATGCTCCGGGTTGTCGAGATGCATCGCCTGCCAAGCCATCACGGCTTGCAGGGAGGTGGCCTTCTGCTCGTCGGTGAGGGGCTTGCCATCGGGCCACTTGCCCAGCTCGACTGCGGTCTTGAGCCGCTCGTACACCTCTGCGGGCATCTGCCTGATTGCTTGCAAAAACTCACCCTGTTGAAACGACATTCGACCTCTCCTTGAACTATTGAGCCATAAACTGCGGGGTCAGCCCGGCAGATCCTGGCGGGCTGTGCAGGTAGACCCTATCGGGGTCTATGCAGGCAGATCCTGGCGGACTACGCCAGCCATCTGCTCCATCACCCGCACTACCTGACAACTGTACCCGAACTCGTTGTCATACCATACGTAGAGCACACAGTGATCCCCTTCGGCGATGGTCGCCTGGGAGTCGACGATGCCCGCATAACGGGAACCCACCATGTCGGAGGAGACCAGCTCGCTGCTGGCGCTGAAGTCGATCTGGCGATGGAGGGCCGAGCTTAGCGCCATCTGCTGCAGATAGGCGTTGAGGCTCTCCCGATCGGTGGCCTGCTCCAGCGACAGATTGATAATCGCCAGCGAGACGTTGGGGGTCGGCACCCGGATGGCGTTGCCGGTCAGCTTGCCCTTGAGTTCGGGCAGCGTCTTGGCCACCGCCTTGGCGGCACCGGTGCTGGTCATCACCATATTGAGGGCCGCGCTGCGACCGCGGCGCTCGCCTTTGTGATAGTTGTCGATGAGGTTCTGATCGTTGGTGTAGGAGTGGACAGTCTCCACGTGGCCGTGGCGGATGCCGTACCGCTCCTGCATCACCTTGAGCACCGGGGTGATGGCGTTGGTGGTGCAGGAGGCTGCGGAGATGATCCTGTCATCCGGCCCGATTACCTCATGGTTGACCCCGAACACCACGTTCTTCATCTCCCCTTTGCCGGGGGCAGTCAGCAACACCTTGCCGGCACCGCGCGCCTTCAAGTGCTCGGAGAGGCCTGCTTCGTCACGCCAGACGCCGGTGTTGTCGACGATCAGCGCATCGTGAATACCGTAGGCGGTGTAGTCGATGTCAGCCGGGCTATTGGCGTAGATCACCTGAATGAAGGTGCCGTTGGCGATGATGGCGCTGCGCTCCACATCCACCTCGATGGAGCCATTGAAGGGGCCGTGCACCGAGTCGCGGCGCAGCAGGCTGGCGCGTTTCTCCAGATCCCCGTCGCGACCGCCACGCACCACGATGGCACGCAGGCGCAGCGGATTGGCGGCGCCGGTACGCTCGATCAGCAGGCGGGCCAGCAGGCGGCCGATACGGCCAAAGCCGTAGAGCACCACGTCGGTCGGCTGCGGCATCTGGCTGCGGCCAAGGGCCGGTGCCAGTCGCGCTTGCAGATAATCCTCGATCCCCGCTTCATCCTGATGATCCTGCCAGTAGCCGACTGCCAGCTTGCCAAGGTCAACCTCGGCGGCGGTAGGTTTGAGGGCAACGATGGCCTGAAGCAGGGGGAAGCTTTGCTGGATGGGGAGGGGAGCGCCCTGGTGGCGGCGGACGACCCGGTGGGCCTTGAGGATATCGATGGTGGAGGCGTTTTGCAGCGGGCGGCCGTAGAGGGTGATCTCGACCCCTTGTTGTCGGTAGAGGCGACCAATCAAGGGCTGCATGGCTTCGGCGAGCTCCTGGCTCTCCTGCCACGCTTGCAAGTAGTGCTCGTGGGTCATTGACCAGATCCTTTATTTCACGTTGTTGGTGTAAATAGAAAATTCGTCGAATGCAGATCAGTGTAGGGGTGTATATTTCGTTATATTATTCTGCAATCGCGGCCTTATATGGCGCGCGCATTGTAATGGATATGTAACCGGTTTGCTAGCCGGAGGTGGCCCGTAAAGGCGCCAGTTGTTACCAATCCGCGTTATCAACAAGATGTGAACCATGGCCAATTTCCCCCTGCGACAGACCTTCATCATGCTTTCAGTCGGCCTTGCCGTGGCTGGCTGCAATGACGACCGGATCCACAACATCTGTGGCAATCATCCCGAGCTCTGCCAGGATCTGGTGGACGATGGCTGGTGTCGCTACGAGCGTACCGATGTGATCCGCAGTCGCTTCTATCTCAAGGAAGAGGGGACGGATCGGCGCAAGTACGAGCTGATGCGTAACCTTGAGCGCTATCTCAAATGTGCCGAGCGTTCCACCAGCATTGAATACAAGAATGCCCGCGAGCAGAAGAGTCCACGGGTCGAGGGCATGCTGGCGGCCGGGGATCAGTTGGCCCAGCTCGATGCCGCGACCAGCAATTCGCAAGATCCCTACCTGCTGCTCTGGCACTGGACCAACAACACCAACGAGCTGGCTCGTCAGCAGTTTATGGCGCTGGAAGGCACCAAGGCGCTGGATGAACCCGAGCTGCAACTGGCACTCGGCGGTATCTACGCCAAGAGCGACCCCGAAAAGGCCATCGCCACCCTGCAGCACGGCCTCTCCCTCTATCAGGAGGGGGATAAGGTGAACAGCCGCCTGCTCACCTCCCTCAGCACCCTCTATATGGGCCAGAAACAGTATGGGCTGGCCTATCTGTGGGGCAAGGTGAGCGAATCGTTTCAGGATGCGCCAGAGGTCTCAGCCAAGCGTTTTGGCATCTACCACACCCTGAGCAAGACAGAGCAGGATGGCTACGATGTGCGGGCTGCCGAAATTGTCGAGCAGCTAAAGCATGGCAACTACCGGCCCTGATGCAGTGATGACGACGCTCTCTCCGGCCAGCTGCTGGCCCAATCCGTTCGATCTCTCTTTCGTTCATGGCGAGGTACGTATCGATGGCCGTACTCTGGAGCGACTCACTGTGCGTGCCGTGGTGCCCCGTGGCGGCGAGCTGCTGCTGGTGCATTCCCGGGTCAACGGCGATCTGATGTTCCCCGGTGGCGGCATCGAAGCGGGAGAGAGCCACCACGTGGCGCTGGCCCGCGAGCTGCTGGAGGAGTGTGGCGCCGAGCTGCAGGAAGTGGGGGGCCTGCTTGGCGAGACCCGTGAATATCGCGCCGCCCGCGAGCCGGGGTTCGATGCCTACTGCATCCGCTCGCTCTACTACTTGTGCCGGATTGGCGATCAGCTGGTGGCCCCGCAGCCGCAGCCCTACGAGATCCGCCTTGGCTTCGTGCCCGGCTGGTTTGCCCTCGATGAAGCGCTGCAGACCAACAAGACCCAGCTGGCGGGGCCCTGTCCCCAGTGGACGGCGCGGGAGACCCGGGTGCTGGCTCAACTGCAACGCTGGCATCAGCAGGGGATCTTCGACAACGATTGTTGAACACATCAAACGGTAACGGTCAGTGACACCAACAAAAAGAGCGCCAATAGGCGCTCTTTTTCATTGCGAGGGGGGCGGTTACTTGGCCACTCTGTCGTGCGAGATCATTTGACCTCTTCGCCCTTGGCTTGCAGATCAGCATGGTAGGAAGAGCGAACGAAAGGACCGCAGGCGGCGTGGGTAAAGCCCAGCTCCATGGCGACATCTTTCAGCTCGTCAAACTCTGCAGGCGGCACGTAGCGCTTCACCGGCAGGTGGTGGCGGCTCGGCTGCAGATACTGACCCAGGGTCAGCATGTTGACGCCGTGTTCGCGCAGATCTTTAAGCACCTGAACGATCTCTTCATTGGTCTCGCCAAGGCCCATCATGACACCGGACTTGGTCGGTACATGGGGGTGCATCTCCTTGATGCGGCGCAGCAGCTCCAGCGACCACTTGTAGTCGGCACCCGGGCGGGCGACGCGATACATGCGCGGCGCGGTTTCCAGGTTGTGGTTGAAGACATCCGGCGGGGTTTCGCGGAACACCTCCAGTGCCTGCTCCATCCGGCCACGGAAGTCCGGAGTCAGGATCTCGATGCGGGTCTGCGGGCTGTGCTCGCGGATCTGCTTGATGCAGTCGGCGAAGTGCTGGGCACCGCCGTCGCGCAGGTCGTCGCGGTCTACCGAGGTGATGACCACATATTTCAGTCCCATCTCCTTGATGGTGAGTGCCAGCTTCTTCGGCTCTTCCGGATCGAGTGCCAGCGGGCGGCCGTGGGCCACGTCGCAGAAGGGGCAGCGGCGGGTGCAGATGGCGCCCATGATCATAAAGGTGGCGGTGCCGTGGTTGAAGCACTCCGCTAGGTTGGGGCAGGAGGCCTCTTCACAGACCGAGTGCAGCTTGTTCTTGCGCAAGGTGCTCTTGATGTGTTCGATCTTCTGGCTGGAGGGGGGCAGCTTGATCCGCATCCAGTCCGGCTTGCGAAGGAGTTCTTCGTTGGGATCCGGCATGAATTTCACCGGGATCAGGGCCATCTTGTCGCCATCGCGCAGCTTGACGCCCGGCTCCATACGAACGGGTTTGCTCATGATTCACTCTCGGTGTTTGTTATTGTTTGATAGCCAATCAGGCGGGCCAGCTCGGCCACCAGAATGGATTGCGCCTCGGCCACGCTTTGCGGGCCGCCCAGGGCGCTGGTCTGGGTCATGGCCATGCCCGCATAGCCACACGGATTGATGTGCAGGAAGGGGGTCATGTCCATGTTGATATTGAGGGCCAGCCCGTGGAACGAGCACCCCTTGCGGATGCGCAGCCCCAGCGAGGCCAGTTTTGCCTCCATGCCAAGGTCATTTTTCACATAGACCCCGGGGGCATCGGCCTTGGCATAGGCCTGGATATCGCTTTTGGCGAGGGTGTTGATGATGGCTGTCTCCAGCGCGGTCACCAGCTCGCGAACCGAGAATTTGCAGCGGCGGACATCCACCAGTACGTAGAGCACCAGCTGGCCCGGGCCGTGATAGGTCACCTGACCGCCGCGATCGCTCTGCACCACCGGGATATTGCCCGGATTGAGCAGGTGTTCGGCCTTGCCGGCCTGGCCCTGGGTGTAGACGGGATCGTGCTCGACCACCCAGAACTCGTCCGGGGTGTCGCTGGTGCGGTTGTCGGTGAAGGCTTTCATGGCGTCCCATACCGGCTGGTAGGGGCGGCGACCCAGCTGCCTGACAATCAGGCTGAACTGGGCGGGGATCTGGGATGACATGGCGTCCTCGCGGCGTGCTGCGGCCAAAAACAGTCGCCCCGCAGAACGGGGCGAGAGAGAAATTACAGTACGTATTTCACCAGCTCGATCTTGCCAAGGGCGTGGTACATCGCTTCGATGTGCTCTTTGCTCTGGGCAGTCACGGTCACGCGGACCGAGTGGTAGTTGCCCTTGGAGCTGGGCTGGACTGTCGGGCTGTAGGTGCCGGGGGCGTGCTGCTGCAGCACTTCAACCACCATTTCCGGCAGTGCCGGGTCGGCAACGCCGAGTACCTTGAACGGGAATTTGCAGGGAAACTCCAGCAGTTCATCAAACTTGGTATTCATTTACTCACCTTTTGCGTCATCACCGGGATGACTTCATCTTGGATGGCTAGTGGCCGATGGCCTGTGGAGGCCGCCATTTCAAGTCTATATGGGCACGGCTCATAACTATATGGGCGCTGCCCGGACCGGGATCAAGGCCAGGATCGGTCAGACAAGGATGGAAGTGCTGCTTTTTACCACAAATCAGGGTAAGGCGGAACCAGCAGTTTACAGGGTTATTCACTGCCTTTGCCGGTCACAGACAGCAGCGGCGCCTGTTGGCGCCGCTGTTTGGTGAGGATTGTGCGTCGGATTACTTGAACCAGCTGGTGACCAGCAGTACCAGGTAGTCCCACAGACGGCTCATCAAGCCACCTTCCTGAACCTCTTCCAGGGCTACCAGCGGCACCTGCTTGATCTCTTTGTCGCCCTGTTTCAGGAACACGGTACCGACGCGCTGACCTTTGGCCAACGGGGCTTTCAGCTCGCTATCGAGTTGGAAGTCCGCTTTGAGGTTATTGCCCTGACCGCGCGTGACCAGCACGGAGACATCCTTATCGACCCCGAGTTTCACTTCCGACTTGTCACCCATCCAGATCTTCTGGGTGACCAGCTCGGTGCCCGCTTTGTAAGGGGTCAGGCTCTGGAAGAAGCGGAAACCGTAGGTGAGCAGCTTTTTGCTCTCGGCGGCGCGCGAACCTTCGCTGCTGGCACCCAGCACCACGGCGATCAGGCGCATGCCTTCGTTGTTGGTGGCGGAGGAGACCAGGTTATAGCCGACCTGGCTGACGTGGCCGGTCTTGATGCCATCCACTTGCAGGGATTGATCCCACAGCAGGCGGTTGCGGTTGTGCTGGGTGATGCCGTTGAAGACGAAGGATTTCTGGGAGTAGATCTTGTACTCCTCCGGCAGGTCGCGGATCAGCGCCTGACCCAGACGGGCCATGTCGTGAGCGGTACTGTAGTGACCTTCCGCATCCAGACCGTGCGGGTTCATGAAGTGACTGTCATTCATGCCGAGCTTGGCGGCCCAGCTGTTCATCAGGCTGGCGAAGGAGTCGGTGCTGCCAGCCAGGAACTCGGCCATGGCGACGCAGGCATCGTTGCCGGACTGGATGATGATGCCCTTGTTGAGATCATCGACGGAGACCTGCTTGCCCACCTCGATAAACATCTTGGAAGAGTCGGAGTAGTTCTTGGACCAGGCGTTCTGGCTGATGGTCACCATGTCGGTGCGCTTGATGTTCCCCTTCAGCAGCTCCTGGCCGATGATGTAGGAGGTCATCATCTTGGTCAGACTGGCGGGCGGCAGACGCTCTTCGGCGTTCTGCTCGGCCAGCACCTGACCTGAGTAGTAGTCGATCAGAATATGGGCCTTGGCGGAGATCTCCGGCGCGGCGGGAACCACCATGGGCATGGCATTCGGGGTCGGTGTCGGCACCGGCGTATTGGCCTGGGCGGTAACGCTGACCAGCGAGGCCAGAAGAACTGAACGGGCAAATTTGGACATCTTGAAATTCCTGCGAGCCAGATGGGGATAAAATGCGGGCCTAACTATACCAGATGCGTCCGCCGGTTATAGTCCGAGATGGCGATCAGAACTGGTTTTTTATCCATCACTCCCTGTCATCACGCCATAAAACGACGTGATGACAGTGAGTAAGCGGTTAGTCACATCCGCAGCAAAAGGGGGCGATCAGGGCACGATAAAGGCCTGTTCCAGCCCGCCCTGACGTACTTTTTCCAGCACGCTTGCCTGCTGGTCGGCGGCGACCGGGCCAATCAGCACCCGGAAAATGGCACCATGAGCATCGATCCGGTAGGGCACGCCATAACGCTGGGTCATCACCTTGCCCATCGCCTCGGCCCGATCCCGGGAGCCGCTGGCCAGTACCTGGATCATCTTGCCATCACCACTGCTGGCGGGTGCTGCGGCCTTGGCAGGCGCTGGCTTGACAGGTGCCACTTTGGCTGGCTTGGCCGCGGGCGCCTTGACGGGAGCGGGTTCGGCAGAGGGAGTGGCCATCGCCAGTGCGGTCGGTTCACCCAGGAAGCCATCTTGCGACAGCGTGTTGGAGGCCGCAGCCGGAGTGGTCGGGGTCATCTCGATGGGCTTCATCGGCTCCATGATCACCATCTGATCCGGGGTGTCGCTGATCAGCTCCAGTCGTACTCTGGCCTCACCGCTGTCGACCATCTCCAGCTGCTTGGCCGCTGCGTAGGAGAGATCGATCAGGCGCGGGCTGTTGAACGGGCCGCGATCGTTGACCCGCACTATGGTCTCCAGCCCGTTGTCCAGATTGGTGACCCGCACATAGCTCGGGATGGGCAGGTTGCGGTGGGCGGCGCTGAACAGCTTGCTGTCCAGTACATCGCCGTTGGCGGTCTTCTGGCCATCCAGATCCTGCGACAGCCAGCTGGCGGTACCCTCTTCGCTGTAGTGTTTGATGTCGCGCCACACCTCGTTTTTCTGCTTGCCGATCCAGTAGTCCCGGTTGCCGCTGGCGCTCAGGGGCTCGGGGCGCGGAATAGCGCCGGTGGCTTGCGGGATCTCGATAACGGGCGGTTTGCTCGCGGGCGGCAGCTCGACCGGGGCGCTCTGTTCCGGCTGGCTGCTACAGGCGGCCAGCAACAAGCTCAGGCTGAGCGGGAGGAGTTTGTGACGAAGATGCATACGCTTCCTGAATGGCTTGGCTAAGTTGATACACCGCCATCGCATAGAGTGGGCTGCGATTGTAACGGGTGATCACATAAAAGTTATGCCGTGCGACCCAGTATTCCGGTCCATCGGCTTGATCAAATGCCAGTAACTTGACCGGCGTCTGTGGGGCCAGCTGCGTGGCGAGCTCAATCCCTGCCGCCGCCAGTTCTGACCACTGTTGTGTCAGCTCGGGCTCTCGCCTGAGCAGGGGATCAACCGCCATCAGGCCGATCTGGGCCGGCTCGACCACCGCTTCGCCCCAGCGCCACTGGTGGCTGGCGAAGTAATTGGCCACACTGCCGATGGCATCGGCCGGATTGGCGAAGAGATCCCGTTTGCCATCCCCGTCAAAATCGACGGCGTAGTGGCGATAGCTGGAGGGCATGAACTGTCCCATCCCCATGGCTCCGGCATAGGAGCCCTTGAGGGTATCGAGTTGCCACCCCTCTTCTTTGGCTAGCAACACCAGCTGGGCAAACTCCTTGGCAAAGAAGTCGCTGCGCTCGGGGTAGTGAAACCCAAGAGTGTAGAGGCTATCGAGCACCGGATGACGGCCCATCTGGCGGCCATAGAAGGTCTCGATGCCGATGATGGCCACGATGAGCGAGGCGGGCACCCGATAGGTCTGCTCCGCGAGGGCCAGTGTTTCGGCATGTTGCTGCCAGAACTGCTGGCCATCCCGGATGCGATCCGGGGTAACGAACAGCGGTCGGTAGCGATGCCAGGGTTTGGCCTCCCACGGCTTGCTGATGGTGTCGAGCACCTCCTGGCGCAGGTGGGCGCTGGCCACTGCCGCCTGCAACTCGGCCAGCGGCACATGCTGCTGTTCGGCGAGCAGGGTCAGCCGATCCGGCGCTACAGCGGCGGTTGCCATTGAGGCAAACAGGGCAAGGGACAATCCGACCCGTCTCATCAGGCGAGCAGTCTTCTATGAGTCTGGATGGACATCAGGATACCGAAGCCGGCCATCAGAGTCACCATGGAGGTGCCACCATAGCTCACCAACGGCAGGGGAACCCCTACCACCGGCAGAATGCCGCTTACCATGCCCATGTTGACGAACACATAGACGAAGAAGGTGAGGGTGATGGCGCCGCCCAGCAGCCGCTCGAAGCTGTTCTGGGCCTGCATCGAGATAAACAGGCAGCGGCTGATGACGTAGAGGTAAAGCACCAGCAACAGGGCCACGCCCACCAGACCGAACTCTTCGCTGAATACCGCGAAGATGAAGTCGGTGTGGCGCTCGGGCAGAAATTCGAGCTGGGACTGGGTGCCCTGCAGCCACCCTTTGCCAAACACGCCGCCTGAGCCGATGGCAATCTTGGACTGGATGATGTGGTAGCCGCGGCCGAGCGGGTCTTTCTCCGGGTCGATCAGCATCATGACCCGCTGGCGTTGATAGTCATGCATCAGGAAGAACCAGAGCACCGGCATAAAGGCCGCGATCAGCAGTACCGCCAGTCCGATCAGCCACCAGCTGAGCCCCGCCAGGAAGATGACGAAGAAACCGGAGGCGGCCACCAGGATGGAGGTGCCAAGGTCGGGCTGGGCGGCGATCAGCAGGGTGGGCAACAGTACCATCACCAGCGCGATCACCACATGGCTGAGTTTGGGGGGCAGCGAGTGACGGCTGAGCCAGGCGGCCACCATGATCGGCATGGAGAGCTTCATCACCTCGGAGGGCTGGAACTTCATAAAGCCGAGATCGAGCCAGCGTTGGGCCCCCTTGCCGATGTGACCGAACACGTCCACCGCAATCAGCATCAGCACCACCACGGCGAACAGCGGCACCGACCAGCGGGCGTAGAGTGAGGGGGGCAGCTGGGCCAGGCCGATCATCAGAGCAAAGGCGAGACCACCGCGCACCAGCTGGCGCACGATGGAGTCCATATCCTGACCGGAGGCGGAGTAGAGCACCACCATGGAGAGGGTCATCACGGCCAGCAGACCGAGCAGCAGGGGCAAGTCGATATGCAGCTTGTACCAGATGCTCTGCTGGCGGGCAGAATTACTCATTGGGAGCGACCTCACTCGGTTGGGACGGTTTTTCCGGTGCCGGTGGCAGTTGCGGAGCAGGGGGCAGCAGATAGGCATCCAGCATCTGGCGTGCGATGGGGGATGCGGCTCGGCCACCGCCACCACCAATGGAGTTCTCCAGTACCAGCGCAACGACCGCCTTGGGGGCTTCAAAGGGGGCGTAAGCGACAAACAGCGCATTGTCGCGATGCTCCGCCTTGACAGTCTTGATGTTGTAAACCTGATTTTCCTTCAAACCGACTACCTGGGCAGTGCCCGATTTGCCGCCTGAGGAGTAAGGCGCCTTGGCAAACGAGTGACGGCCACTCCCTTCACTGCCATGGTTGACTCGCCACATCCCATCCTGCGCTACTTTCCAGAAGCTGTCGTTCTTGAGCTTGAGGGCGATATTGGGGTTGATGGGGGCATCGACCACCCCCGCCTGGGAGGCTGTGCTCTTGAGCAGGTGCGGGGTGACGTCGTGACCGTTCTGGGTCAGGATGCTGATCGCCTTGGCCAGTTGGAGCGGGGTGGCGCTCCAGTAGCCCTGACCGATACCGACAGAGATGGTGTCACCCTGATACCAGGGCTGGCGCCAGCGGGCCATCTTCCAGTCACGGGACGGCATGACCCCCTTGGTCTCTTCATAAAGATCGACCCCGGTGTATTGACCGAAGCCAAACTTGGTCATGTAGCTGTGGATCTTGTCGATGCCGACCCGATAGGCGAGATCGTAGAAGTAGGTGTCGGCCGATACCTCGATGGCGCGATAGACATCGAGCCAGCCATGACCCCAGCGGCGCCAGTCGCGAAACTTCTTGGTGGTACCGGGAATGGAGAAGCTCGGGCCGCCGAAATAGCGGTAGCCCGGGGTGATGGCCCCCTCGTTGAGACCCATGATGGACATCATGGGCTTGACGGTGGAGGCAGGGGCATAAATGCCCTGAGTGGTGCGATTCACCAGTGGCCGCGCCGGATCGTTGAGCAGCGCCGAGTAGTTGGGGCCCGAGATGCCGGTCACGAACAGGTTGGGGTCGTAGCTGGGGCTCGACTCCAGGGCCAGAATGGCGCCGGTCTTGGGATCCATCATCACGATAGCACCGCGCTGTCCGGCCAGTAACTGCTGGGCCTTGAGCTGCAGCCGCACATCGATGTTGAGGTAGATATCCTTGCCCGGAACGGGGGGCTGGAACTTGAGAGTGCGGACAATCCGGCCGCGGTTGTTGACCTCGACCTCCTGATAGCCCGCCACGCCGTGCAGCTCATCTTCGTAATACTTCTCCACCCCCTGCTTGCCGATATCCTTGGTGGCCGCGTAGTTGGCGAGTTTTTCTTCCTTTTCGAGGCGCTCCACGTCACGGGTGTTGATCTTGGCCACATAGCCCAAAGCGTGGGTGAGGGTGTCCCCAAACGGGTAGTAGCGCTTGAGGTAGGCCTCGATGCTGGCGCCCGGGTAGTTATGCTGGTTGACCGAGAAGAGAGCCACCTGATATTCGGTCAGCTTCTCGTAGAGGGCGACCGGCTTGAAGCGGCGCTGGCGCTTCACTTCGGCGAGGAACTTCTCCTTGGTGCCCTCCGGCAGACCCAGCAGGGAGATCAGCTGGTCGGCGGTTTTTTCGAGATCCTTGGTCTCTTCCGGCACGATTTCCAGACTGTAGACCGGGCGGTTTTCCGCCAGCAGCACGCCGTTGGCGTCATAGATGAGGCCCCGTGGCGGCGCCACCGGCACCACGCGGATTCGGTTGGAGTTGGAGCGAGTCTGGTAGGTGTCGTAGGACTCAACCTGCAGATAATAGAGATTGCCCAGCAGCACCAGCATCAGCACGACGATGCCGATGTAGGCTACCAGGGTGCGCCGGAAGAACAGATTGCCCTCGGCACTGTGATCGCGCATTTCGATGCGTTGTTTCAGCATGCCTTTACCTCAAGACCCTTGGGGGCAATAAGAGCAGGAACTGCATTGTTCACTCTCTGTGATAGGGGTGAATATGAGAGGTGAGACTCCAGAGACGCATGGCTCACTCTCTATGATACGGATGGTTGGTGGTGATGCTCCAGGCCCGATAGAGGCTCTCGGCCACCAGTACCCGTACCAGCGGATGGGGCAGGGTGAGCGGTGACAGTGACCAGCTCTGTTCGGCGGCCGCCTTGCACTCGGGGGACAAGCCTTCCGGCCCGCCTACCAGCAGGGCGACATCGCGGCCATCGAGTTTCCACGCCTCCAGCTGGGTCGCCAGCTGCTCCGTGGTCCAGGGCTTGCCCGGAATGTCGAGGGTGACGATGCGAGAGCGCCCCGCAGCCGTCAGCATGGCTTCCCCTTCCTTCTGCAGGATGCGCTGAATGTCGGCATTTTTGCCCCGTTTGCCTGCGCCAATCTCGACGAGTTCAAACGGCATGTCTTTGGGGAAGCGGCGACGATACTCTTCGAAGCCATGCTCTACCCAGGCGGGCATCTTGGTGCCCACCGCAATCAACTGGATCTTCATGGTCGTTACACTTGTGCTCTTATTGCGTATTCATTTGAGCGGCACCGCTCCACAGCTTTTCCAGTTGGTAGAAGTCACGGTGTTCATCCTGCATCACATGCACGATCACCGAGCCCATATCTACCAGCACCCATTCACCGCTCAGTTGCCCTTCCACGCTCAGCAGATCCAGACCCGCGTGGCGGGCCTCGCTGGCCAGATGGTGGGCAATGGCGCTGACGTGACGACTGGAGTTGCCGGAACAGATGATCATGGTGTCAGTAATGCTGGATTTGCCGCGTACATCGAGGGTGATGATGTCGCGGCCTTTCATGTCATCGATCTTGTCGATGATAAAGGCATGCAATTCTTGGCCTTGCAATGAGTCTCTCCTGTATTCCGGCGCGCAGCGTTTGCGTCAGGGCGGCGGATTATATCATGGTCACTCCCGTTTCCCATCGGGTGGGGCGGGATTACGACAGGGGCTAGCGGCGGTTGGCGCGGTAGAGCCCCTGTTGATCAATATAGTGCGCAACCGACTCGGGCAAGAGGTAGCGGGTGTCTTGCCCCGCATCCAGCAAGGCCCGCAGTCGGGTGGCTGACAGTTCGATGGGCTGGTTGTCCGCCAGCCAGATATGACCGGCCAGACGCTGATGCAGCGCGTTGGCATCCGTGGTGTGATGGCGCGTCAGCAGCTGCGCCACCTCGGCCGGATAATCCGGTTGCCAGCCCGGCCGCACGCTCACCACCAGATGGGCGTAGTCGAGCAGCTCCTGCCAGCGGTGCCAGCTTGGCAGGCTCAGCAGGGAATCCATCCCCATCAGAAAACAGAGCGGCGTATCGGGCAGTTCATGACGCAGCTCGATCAGGGTATCGATGGTGTAAGAGGGCTTGTCTCGTCGCAGCTCCCGCTCATCTACCACAAAGTGGTGGTTCTCCGCTGCCGCCAGTTTGACCATGGCAAGACGCTGTTCGCTCGAGCAGAACGGATTGGCACGGTGGGGCGGGATATGGTTAGGGATCAGCTGCATCTCGGCCAGCCCGAGGGTATCGCGCGCCTCGATGGCCGGGCGCAGATGGCCGATATGGATAGGATCGAACGTGCCCCCCAGCAGGCCAATGGGCGCCTTCAGCACGGGCTGCTCTCCATCACCAGCGGCAGCGGGGTGCCATCACGAAAGCCGAGGGCAATGGTCTGCAGCATCAGCCAGGCCTGCTCGGTATCGAAGCGGCGCTGGGCATCGTCCAGCTGGGCCATCAGTTGCCACAGCTGCTGCAACTTGGCAAATGGCAGTCGGGTCAGTGCTTGCTGAATGAGCTGCTGGCGGCTTTGCCAGATGCGCAGGCGGCTGAAGTGCTCCCCCAGCGGCTGGCCGCCCCGCATCGCCAGCGACAGCTCGGTCAGCTGCTCCAGCTCGCGACAGAGGGTCCAGGCCAGCATCCCTGGCTCGGTGCCTTCGGCCCGCAGGGCGGCCAGAATGCGCTGGGCCCGGTTCACCTTGCCCTCCAGCAGGGTATCGACCAGCTGAAACGGGGTGAAGTGGGCGTGGCGGATAATGGTCTCTTGCAGATAGGTGACGCTGATGGGCTGGGGCGGCGAGAGCAGGGTCAGCTTCTCGATCTCCTGGCTCGCGGCCAGCAGGTTGCCCTCATAGGAGTGGCACATGAAGTTGATGGCATCCGGCAGCGCCTTGAGGCCGAAACGTTGAAAACGGGCACTCATCCAGCGCGGGAAAAACTTGGGCTCCGGATGGTTGACCGGCACATAGGTGCCGATCTGGTAGAGTTTGTCGAACCAGGCTGCCTTCATCTGGGCCTGGTTGAGGCGACCGCCGCTCAGTACCAGCAGCAGGTCGGGATGGAGCTGTTTGCCAATTTCGCTGATACGGGCGGCCAGATCCTTGTCCACCTTGGCGGGCAGCTCCAGCTCGATGATCTGGCGGGCGGAGAAGAGGCTCATCGCCTGACAGGCATCGTAGACCTGATTCCAGTCCAGCCCCTGCTCCACCACGAAGGTGTGGCGCTCATCGAAACCCTGCTTGCGGGCGACCTGACGGATGGCATCGATGGCCTCCAGTCGCAACAGGGGCTCGTCGCCAAAAACGAGATAGCAGGGCCGAAGCCCTGCTTTGAGGTGGTCACCAAATTGCTCGGGATAAATTCGCATCAGAAGCTTGCCTGACTGAAATGAAGGCGCACAAGAGTAGCGGCCTGCTTTGGCTGCTTGAACTGCGACTCGTCACCAAATTGTTCAGGGTCGATCCGCATCAGAAGCTGACCTGACTCAACTGCCGGATCACCTGATTGGCCGCCTGCTCCTGCATTTCGCGGTTGAGCTGCTCCTGCTCACGGGAGGAGGCGAGCGCTGCATCCGGCTTGTTGAGGAAGCTGCGGTTGAAGTTGATGGGGAAGACCTGAGTCGGCTTGCCCGGCACCGAGACGGTGAATTGGGTACCAAAGCCCAGCACATACTCGGTGTCGACCCCGAGGGCGTTGACCGAGGCGACCTGACTGGTGCTGCCTACACCGCCCAGAGTGAGCACCGGAATGCCCTCCTTGTCGGCCAGGGTCACGCCAGAGGCCTTCAGGCGGGTGGTCACCATCCGGTAGAAGTCGCTCTTGTTGTCGCCCACGACCTTCATGGTCATCAGCTCGCTCGGAATGCCGTTGCCGCGCATGTGAAAGCCGCAGCCTTGCAGCAGCAGACCAGCCAGCACGATGGCCATCCAGCGGGTGAAGATGGTGCCCATAGAAAATCCTCTTTGCATTAAGGGAAAGCGGCGGGCGCAGGGCCCGCCGTTATCATCCGTTTGCTGTTACAGATTGGCAATGATCAGTTGGCAACCGATCAGTTAGCAACGATGTTGAGCAGCTTGCCCGGTACATAGATCACCTTGCGCACGGTCAGGCCGTCGGTGAACTTCTGCACGGAGGCATCGGCCATCGCCAGCTTCTCGACATCGGCCTGGCTGATCTCGGCCGGTACGGTCAGCTTGCCGCGCATCTTGCCGTTGATCTGCACCACCACCAGCTTCTCGGTCTCGACCATGGCCGCTTCATCGGCCACCGGCCAGGCTGCGTGATCCACGTCGTCGCCCTTGCCCAGCATCTTCCACAGCTCGAAGCCGATGTGCGGGGTGATGGGGTAGAGCATGACCACCACGGCTTCCAGCGCTTCCTGCATCAGGGCGCGGTCCTGCTCTTCTGAACCCAGCTTGGAGAGATTGTTCATCAGCTCCATGATGGCGGCGATGGCGGTGTTGAAGGTCTGACGGCGACCCACGTCATCGCTCACCTTGGCGATGGTCTTGTGCAGTTCACGGCGTACCGCTTTCTGCTCGTTGGTGAGAGCAGCGACATCGAGTGCGGCAACGGCGCCACCGGAGACGTGCTCGAAGGTGACGCGCCACAGGCGACGCAGGAAGCGCTGGGCACCCTCTACGCCGGAGTCGGACCACTCCAGAGTCATCTCGGCCGGGGAGGCGAACATCATGAACAGACGGACGGTATCGGCGCCGTAACGCTCGACCATCAGCTGCGGGTCGATGCCGTTGTTCTTGGACTTGGACATCTTGGTCATGCCGGAGTGGAGCACTTCACGGCCTTCGTTGTCGATGGCCTTGGTGATGCGACCCTTCTCGTCACGCTCTACCTTGACGTCGGTCGGGCTGACCCAGACGTTGCCGCCCTTCTCGTCCTTGTAGTAGAAGGCATCGGCCAGCACCATGCCCTGGCAGAGCAGGCGCTTGAACGGCTCGTCGCTGTTGACCAGACCCGCATCACGCAGCAGCTTGTGGAAGAAGCGGGCGTAGAGCAGGTGCATACAGGCGTGCTCGATACCGCCGATGTACTGATCCACCGGCAGCCAGTGGTTGGCAGCAGCCGGATCCAGCATGCCCTTGTCGTAGTCCGGGGAGCAGTAGCGGGCGTAGTACCAGGAGGACTCCATGAAGGTGTCGAAGGTATCGGTCTCGTGGAATGCTTCCTGACCGTTGTAAGTGGTCTTGGCCCACTCGGCGTCAGCTTTGATCGGGCTCTGGATACCGTCCATCACCACATCTTCCGGCAGCAGCACCGGCAGTTGATCTTCCGGCGTCGGCACGACTGTGCCGTCAGCCAGGGTCAGCATCGGGATGGGGGCACCCCAGTAACGCTGACGGGAGACACCCCAGTCGCGCAGACGGAAGTTGACGGTGCGCTTGCCGTGGCCGAGGGCTTCGAGCTTGTTGGCGATGGCATCGAAGGCGCCCTGGAAGTCGAGACCGTCGAACTCGCCGGAGTTGAACAGTACACCCTTCTCGGTGTAAGCGGCTTCGCTCACGTCGACGTCGCCATCAACCGGCTTGATCACCGCCTTGATGTCGAGGCCATATTTGGTGGCGAATTCGAAGTCACGCTGGTCGTGGGCCGGAACCGCCATCACGGCGCCGGTGCCGTAGTTCATCAGCACGAAGTTGGCGACCCAGACCGGTACCTTGCGGCCATCCAGCGGATGAATGGCGTAGAGGCCGGTGGCCATACCCTTCTTCTCCATGGTGGCCAGTTCAGCTTCGGCTACCTTGGTGTTCTTGCACTCTTCGATGAAGGCGGCCAGCTCCGGGTTGTTCTGGGCGGCTTGCAGCGCCAGCGGGTGACCGGCGGCGATACCGACATAGGTGACGCCCATGAAGGTGTCCGGACGGGTGGTGTAGACCTCCAGCTGATCAGCCTGACCCTCGATGGCGAAGCTGATGTTGACCCCTTCGGAGCGGCCAATCCAGTTGCGCTGCATGGTCTTGACCATCTCTGGCCAGCCTTCCAGATTGTCGATGTCGCTGAGCAGCTCTTCGGCGTAGTCGGTGATCTTGATGAACCACTGGGGGATCTCTTTCTGTTCCACCGGGGTGTCACAGCGCCAGCAGCAGTTGTCGACCACCTGCTCGTTGGCCAGCACTGTCATGTCGTTCGGGCACCAGTTGACGGAGGAGGTCTTCTTGTAGACCAGACCCTTCTCGTAGAGCTTGGTGAAGAACCACTGTTCCCAGCGGTAGTAATCCGGTTTGCAGGTGGCGACTTCACGATCCCAGTCATAACCCAGACCCAGCATCTTCAGCTGGTTCTTCATGTATTCGATGTTTTCGTAGGTCCAGGGCGCCGGTGCGGTATTGTTTTTGATCGCGGCGTTCTCGGCCGGCAGACCGAATGCATCCCAACCTATGGGTTGCAGCACGTTCTTGCCATTGAGGCGTTGATAACGGGAGATCACATCACCTATGGTGTAGTTACGAACGTGCCCCATGTGTAGTCGACCAGACGGATAGGGGAACATGGACAGGCAGTAGAACTTCTCCTTGTCTACCTTCTCCACGGCCTTGAAGGTTTTCTTGGCATCCCAGTGCTTTTGCACTGCTGGTTCGATTGATTGGGGAACGTATTGCTCTTGCATTGGTGACATCCGGATCTGTGAAATGAATAGATAAATCAGCTGGGAAATCGCAATAGAATACCCATATCCTGCGGCGGCAACAACCGCCAGCGTCCCTTGGGCCTTAAGCCGGGCCAGATCAGGGTTTAGTAGAGGAGTTAGAGCCATGGACAAACGTCAAAAAGGGTACGAAGCCTTCATTGCCGAGCTGCAAAAACAGTGGCAAGAGACTGAAGAGTTTCAGGGGGAGCGCCTCAACCGGATGATTGCCAAGGTGCAGGCCTATCTGGAGGCTGCCAGCGACCTGACTCAGGACGAACTGGCGCTCATCGCCGAGTACGTGAAGCGGGATCTTGGCAACTATGACGAGGGGCGCCATGACGATAGTGCGCAGGTGGAAGAGTCTGCCTTTATGCTGGCCCTCAAAGACACCGCCTGGTCCTGGCTGGCGGATGTGACCGACCGCGCCCAGGTGGAGTGGCGCGAGCTGGCCGACGAGCTGGAGCACAAGGGTGTTTACGAAGCGGGTGACTGGGTGGGGCTCGGGGTCATGGTGTGCGACCAGTGTGGCTGGCGCCATACCGTGCTGCACCCCGAGCAGCTCGATACCTGCCCCGAGTGCGGTTGCGCCGAGTATCATCGCGAGCCGCTCTCGCCCTGAGTCATGCCATCAATGTGGACGAGACAACGAGCAAAAAGGCGCCATCAGGCGCCTCAGACTGCTGACAAACCCCTGGACGCCGATCCCGGGGTTTGATCTAATTGCTGCATGGTCAATAAATGGACTGCACCATGCTCAGAGA
>NZ_JBSTYP010000057.1:0-30030 GCF_054052405.1 Aeromonas aquatilis
TGCTGGAACGTTACGGGAGGGGCGTGAATATCAAAGCATGTTTGCATGAGGCGCTGGGGCACCCCATGCAACACGTAATTGGGACATAGCCTTTAAAAAAGAGGGGGTTCTTCAGCAATCTGAGCCGCACCTATGGTGCGGCTATCCATTTGAAGGCACTATTCAACAACCTTCAAAAAGGTCATTGTTTACTATGAGAGTATATTCACTCATCTTAATAGTTGTTCACGCTTTGTCTTATCTCTTCTTTGATCCAATTGCTGAAACAGTCGATCCTCTTTAATCTTGGAGAGTCAGCATCCCAAACCAGGTGATAGCCATTGCCAGATTTATAACAGTAGTCAAATAGTTTGGTGAGCAGACCATTTGAAATTAGATCACCTGCCAGCACGCTTCTGCTCAGGGCAACCCCTTTTCCAGAGAGAACCATGTCCAAAGCTAGGCTATTACTGTTGATCTCCAGACGTTTTATTTTTTTAAAATCAAGTTGATAGCCTGCTTCTTGTAACCATTTTTCCCATGAGCTCCCGGCATAATCGGGCCCGGAGATGATGACGGTATTGTAGAGAGATTCAATGGCTTGGAATTTATCTGCAAAGGCCGTAGCACAGACTGGAAATACACATTCTTTGAGTAGCAGACATGAATGAAGTGTTGGTTCGACCTCTTTGCAGTAGCGGATCGCTAGGTCCATACCGCCACGGCCAATGGGCAATAATTGGGTCTGTGCATTGAGGCGTATCTCAACTTCCGGATGTCTTTCTACAAAGCGCCATAGTCTTGGCATCAGCCAGCGGCTGGCGAAGGAGGGATGGACGGTAACGTTCAGCACCCCCTCGAGTGGTTCTCTTTCAAGAGACGCTATACCTTGTTCGAATGCAGCCATTCCTTGGCTTACCCATGGGAGTAAGCGATGGCCCCATTCTGTCAGCTTCATACTGCGCCCTTCACGGATGAACAGCTTGATCCCGAGGGTTTGTTCCAGTCCTCGAATTTGTTGGCTAACAGCTGCTTGGGTGATAAAGAGTTCAGCAGCCGCGCGGGAATAGCTGCTGTGACGTGCAGCGGCTTCGAAAGTGTGTAGTGCACTGATCTGGGATATGTATAACTTACGCTTATGTATTTGGTTAGATTTCATCGTTGGTCTTCCTAGTATCGATTAATGATACTAAATTTCATGTTAATAATAGAGGTTAAAACGAGGTTATCATGGATAATTGTAGGGAGTAATCTGGTTGAATCAATAATGAGATTGCTAGCACGTAGAAAAAATTATAAGCTAAAGGCCAACGAATTATCGCCATGGTTAAAAAAAGATATTGGGATTGAAAATAGTGACTCCAAATATATTGGGCGTGATAAATACAAGAACCTGTAAATATACATGTGTAACCATCCGTGAATAAATAATTTTTCAAAAAAATACATTCATTAGTAAAATTGGATAAATACAAACTCAAAGCTTTGGCCAGCTCTGCAGGCCAAATAGATCAAGTCTGAAAAAGATCTCGCCACACTCATCCAAACAGCTGTTCAAGCTCACCGTTAAGATCGCGCTCATTGGCGATGATTGGCAGCATCTTGAGCCGTAATGCTACCTGTCGGTAATAGACAGAGTTTTTATTCATGGTCGATCTCTGATGCTACGAAAAAGGTTCTGGCACGGTTATTTGATAGCGAGGTTCTAACCGCCCTTGTGCGACAACTTGGCGTTTGCCGGTTCCCAATGTGATTTGGGTTTTATCGAGTCTCTTTGTCCACTGATGGCTATATTAATGGGAGAGAAAAAGAAATACCCGATTGGTTTGGACTGACTTGCTCCGTGTCAATATGGATCCTGATTACCCATAACCCTCAGCCAGCTTCAAGAGCCTATATGGTATCGGAGGGCTTGCCACGACTGCATGCCCCAATTCTACCAACATGCTCTTGAGGTCAAAACGATGATTAAACCGGAAGCAATATTCCGCAAGATGTCTTGGTAAATGCTTCGCTCCGAGCGTATGGCAACTGCCCCGCAGCGAGTTTTTCACATTTCCTATCATCGTGTTTACCCAGTTGAATGCCGGATGTTCCAGCCAATCCAGGTTGCCCCGGTGACAACACCCAGGTGCTCACAATGGGCCTCCTTGACCGCTTTGAAACAGGCCAATCCATCGGATATCACCGCGCTACCACTGGCAACATGCCGTTTTGCCCAATCCGCAATCGACTTGGTTTTGAAACCATCGACCACCGTCATCCGCATCTTGATTGGATGCCCTTCCTTGTTCAGGGCCACTGCTGCCACAAACGGCGTCTTGCCTGCCGCGCCCCGGCCCCGTTTGCCACCACGGCGCTCTCCACCCCAGTAGACATCATCGAGCTGAATGATGCCGCTGATGGACTGCTTGTCATCGGACTCTTTCATGGCTTGCAGCAGCTTATGCTTGAGCATCCACGCGGTGTCATATTTGACGCCCAACTGGCGCTTTAGCTCCATCGCTGACAAGCCTGTTTTGGTCTGTGACAGCAGATGCATCGCCAGAAACCACTTGGTCAGAGGGAGCTTGGTGTTTGCAAAAATGGTGTTTCCAGTCAATGACATCTGATGACGGCAGTGATTGCATTGCCACACCCGTGGCCGACTTTTCAGGCGACAATAGGTCTTGTTGGCGCACTCAGGATAAACAAAACCGTGAGGAAAACGCCAATTGAACAGCGCGTTTTCGCACTGAGCTTCAGTGCCATAGTCCTTGAGAAACTCAAACAGGCTGTAGCCTTTCTGGAATTGGGCTTTGCTTTTGGCCATGATCTCGCACCTCGATAACTGTACGTAAGATCAGTGTAGCTCGTGGTGACTGCTAATCATGGGTAATCAGGATATGGATTGCACTTTACGAGGACTCAAATTAGTCAATCCTTGAAACAGCTCTGCAGCATGCTCAAAGCTGATATGTTTACCTATCGCGTTTACTACCTCATATGCGGCGAGTTCGGGGCAGCTGGCTCGGAGTTCTTTGCCCTGTACACCTGGCTAAAAAAGCAGTCTCCCATGACTGGTAGCTTTATTACGACGACGACGTGCGGATCCCATCAAGGCCAGAGCCGGAAAACGGCTCACAGACAGGCCGGATACATTGACGCAAACGACTTCTGGAAATCAGTTGAAGCCTGCAGATAAGGAGCAGACCATACATTTTTTATGATGTCACGCTCCATGTTGGCTTGTGCGAGATCGTTGCGTAGCTGGGTCACTTCAGCCTCCAGCTCGGCGACAGAACCCGCTCCAGAAATGGCCGATGTATCCTTTCCTCCTTTGGCTGCGACCACCCAGTTGCTCAGTGTGCCCTTGGCTATACCCAACCTTCTGGCGGCTTCAGCTTGGCCAAGGCCTTGCTCCAACACCAGTCGAACCGCCTCTGCCCGAAACTTTGGTGAATGGTGTTCTCTCGATTTAATTCAATACCCCCCGATTGTCTCATCGTAACAATCGGGACTGTCTGTGAAAATCAGGATACCTCACTGAAAATCCTGGAGACGCTTTCCCACAACACCCTTGCCGACAATATCGGCTTCTCGATGGCGGCGCTCTCGATCGCAGTTGTACTGCTTGTGCTATTGCAGCTCTAACATCGGCTGTAAAGTAAATGGGGCCAAAAGCCCCATTCTCTGAAATCGGACACCTGTCCGTTTTGACTCCATCAACGTTTAACGTTCCCAAGCAATCAACAGAACAGCAAACGCCACAAGATGGCAGAGAAAATGTTACCGCTTGATAGTGACGACCCGGTTGTCGATAAGGCGGGCCTTGCCCAGATAGGCCGCCATCAGGATCACCAGTTGCGCGCTCTCGTCTGTGGCGGATTCGAGGGTGGCGGCATCGACGATGTCGATGGCATCGGTGCGAAAACCGGCATTGTCTAGGCGCTGGCTGGCCTGCGCTACCAAGGAGGGCAGGTGGTGATCACCCGCTTCAATCTGCTCGGCGATCCAGTTCATGGTGCGCGCCAGCTCGGGGGCGATGGCCCGCTCGGTGGCAGTCAGGTAGCCGTTACGCGAAGAGAGCGCCAGACCATCTTCGGCCCGCACGGTGGGCACGCCGACGATCTCGATGGGCATCGCCATGTCGGCCACCATCTTGCGAATGAGCGCCAGCTGCTGGTAATCCTTCTGGCCGAAGCAGGCCACATCCGGCTGTACCAGATTGAACAGCTTGGTGACGACAGTGCTGACACCGCGGAAGTGACCCGGACGCAGCGCCCCCTCCAGCAGATTGGAGAGACCCGGCACCTCGACGAAGGTCTGGCTCGCCAGCCCCTGCGGATACATGATCTCCGGGGTCGGGGTGAACACCATGTCAACGCCGGCCGCTTCCAGCGCGGCGCAATCCTGCTCCAGGGTGCGCGGATAGTTGGCAAGATCCTCGGCCTTGTCGAACTGCATCGGGTTGACGAAGATGCTGACCACCACTTTCTCGGCGTGGCTGTGCGCCTCTTTCACCAGCGTCAGGTGGCCCTGATGCAGGTTGCCCATGGTGGGCACGAATGCGATGGCACGCCCTTCACGGCGCCATTGGCTGATCTGCTCACGCAGAACGACGGGATTATTTACGACCAACATCAGCAGTTCACCTTCCGATAAATCAAAAAGAGAGACGGGTTGCATCTACCGGTAGCGCTCGGGCGGGATGGGGCACGAACATGGCTATCAGCAGTTCACCTTTAGATGAATCAATAAGATACGGATTAGCTATACGGATTAACTGTGCAAGGCTGACAAGCAGAGACGGGGGCCGCAGCCCCCATCATGCAACTGCCAGGATCAGTTGAAGCAGTGCTCCGGGCCGGGGAAGCTCCCCTCACTCACCTGCTGGACATAGAGGCGGATGGCGGCACGCACATCGCCGGTCTCGGCCAGGAAGTTCTTGGTGAACTTGGGCACATAGCCGGAGGTGACACCAAAGGCATCGTGCATCACCAAAATCTGACCGTCGGTCGCGGGGCCGGCACCAATGCCGATCACCGGGATGCGAAGCGCCTTGGTGATGCGCTCGGCCAGCGCAGTGGGCACACACTCGAGCACCAGCAGCTGGATACCCGCCGCTTGCAGTTCGAGGGCCTGGCGGTAGATCTCCTGTGCCTGAAACTCATCGCGCCCCTGCACCTTGAAGCCACCAAAGACATGAACGGATTGCGGGGTGAGGCCGAGGTGACCGCACACCGGCACTCCGTTGCGGGTAAGGTGGCGGATGGAGTCACACAGCCAGTCGCCCCCTTCCATCTTCACCATGCGGGCACCGGCCGCCATCAGGCGGGCAGCGTTCTGGTAAGTCTGCTCGGGAGTGGCGTAGCTCATGAACGGCATGTCGGCGACCACCAGTGCCTTGCTGGCACCGCGCGCCACACAGCGGGTGTGATAGACCATCTCATCCATATTGACCGCCAGGGTATCCTGACCCCCTTGCAGCACCATGCCCAGCGAATCGCCGATGAGCAGCACGTGGGCCCCCTCGTCGTCGAACAGCTTGGCAAAGGTGGCATCATAGGCGGTGATGGCGGTGAACTTTTGACCTTCCTGCTTCATCTTCAGCAGGCTGGCTGTGGTGATCTTGCTCATAGAGGCTCCTGTACGTCTGCACGCGGGGCAATGATGGCCAAATCATTGTGCGGGCAGCGGGCAACCAGTCGGGCGAGCGGGGTGCCGCAGGGCAGCACCAGAGCAGGCGCAATTTCGGCAAGGGGCAGCAGCACGAACTCCCGCTCCTTCATACCGTAGTGGGGTACGATCAGGCGCTCGTGGTTGATCACCTGACCCCCATAGAGCAGCAGATCGAGATCCAGAGTTCTCGGCCCCCACCGCTCATCTTTGCGCACACGTCCCTGTTCCAGCTCGATTTTTTGTAATTGATCCAGCAGCGCAAGGGGCGCGAGCCGGGTATTGAGCCGGGCCACGGCATTGACGTAGTCCGGTTGGTCAGCAGGCCCCATGGGGCGGCTGCTGTAAAACGACGAGGCCTGCACCAGCACAGATCCCGGCAACCTTGCCAACGCGGCAACGGCGCGACGAGCCTGACCCAGCGGGTCAGACAGGTTGGAACCAATGGCGATGAAGACCTCGGTCATCACGTCTGTTGTCACTCGGCCACTTTCGGTTTGCGGCGACGGGGGCGACGACGGTTGCGGCTGTTGCGGCTGCGCTTCTCGCCATCGTGGCTACGGGCCTCGCCGCGCTCACCGCTGGCCGGGCGACGGGTCGCTTCGCGCTGCAGTTGCGGGCGCACATCGGGGTTGGAGGCGACATAGCGCTCCCACCAACTGGCCAGCTCGCCGAGACCACGCTCGACCCGGTTGCGCAGCAACAGGAAGTCGTACGCCGCGCGGAACTTGGGGTGCTCCATGGCGCGCTCGGGGTGCTTGCCCTGACGACGGGTCAGACGCTGTTGCAGAGCCCAGATGTCGCGGACATCTGTGGTGAAACGGCGGGGAACGGCGATGATCCGCACCTGATTGTCGAGTACCTCGTTGATCGCCAGCATGAAGGCGTCATACCAGGGCAGGCCGCTCTCGTTCTCCAGTACCCGACCACGGGCCTCGACAGCCCCCCACAGCAGGGTGGCGTAGAGGAAGGCGGGAGTGACGCGTTTATCTTCACGAACCCGGGTGTCGGTATCGATCAGCGCCAGCTCGATCAGCTGCTCACAGGGCGAGTTGCCGTGCGGGGTAAACAGCGCCGCCACTTGTGGGAACAACTGCTGGAACAGGCCATACTCGCGCAGCAGTTTGTAGGTCGCCAGACCGTCGCCAGCCAGGAACAGCTTGAGGGTCTCCTCAAACAGGCGAGCAGCCGGGATGTCTTGCAGCAGTGGCGCCAGCTCCTTGATGGGGGCGGCGGTACGCGGGCTGATGGTCATGTCCAGCTTGGCGGCAAAGCGCACGGCACGCAGCATGCGCACCGGATCTTCACGATAACGGGTCTCGGGATCGCCGATCAGCTCAAGCTTGCGCTCGGCCAGATCTTCCAGACCCCCTTCGAAATCGTGCAGAGTGAAATCCTTGGCGCTGTAGTAGAGGGCGTTGACGGTAAAGTCGCGGCGCTCGGCATCCTCTTCGATGGTGCCGTAGACATTGTCGCGCAGCAGCATGCCTTCATCGGACTGGGCCGACACATGTTTGCTGGTATTGACCTGATGGTGGTGACCCCGGAAGGTGGCCACTTCGATCACGTCACGACCAAAGACAATGTGGGCCAGGCGGAAACGACGGCCAATCAGGCGGCAGTTGCTGAACAGCGCCTTGATCTGCTCCGGCGTCGCATCGGTTGCGATGTCGAAGTCCTTGGGCGTCTTCCCGAGCAGAATATCCCGGACTCCGCCGCCGACCAGGTAGGCCTCATAGCCCCCTTTGTTCAGGCGATAGAGCACCTTGAGGGCATTCTCGCTGATCTCTTTGCGCGAAACAGGGTGCTGATCACGGCTTAAGGTACGACGTTGACCGGCGACACGGGCTGGAATGGGGGATTCCACCGGCTGCTCGCCCTCATCCTTGCCGAGCACCTTGCGGCAAAAGTTTGCGATCTGGGAAAAAATGGTACACCTCTTCATGACTTCTAAATTGACGGGAGGCCAAAAAATAGCGGCCTATCATAGCTCACGCCTAACCAAATGAAAAACTGAATGGCCCGTTCAGCCAGCCTCCAGCGAGATCTTCTGGCAGGCGGGCACCCGTTCAAGCTGCCAGCTGGCGATGCCCCACCCGATGATCTCGTCGATCCGGCTCGCCATCAGCTCGGGCGGCGGACACTGGCCGAGGAAGTGCAGCGCCTGCCACAGGGCCGGGCGCACCTCATCGAGCGCCAGGGCCGGCGCATGGTTCTGCTTGGAGAGCTTGTTGCCATCGGCTTGCACCGCCAGCGGCAGATGCACCCAGTCCGGCACCGCAGCCCCCAGGGTCTGGTAGAGGGCAATCTGGCGCACCGTGGGCTCCAGCAGATCGGCGCCGCGCACTATCTCGGTGATGCCGCTGTCCATATCATCCACCACTACTGCCAGGTTGTAGGCGTAGAGCCCGTCGCGGCGGCGGATAATGAAATCTTCCTCGGCCAGTGCCGCTGGCACCGCAATATGGCCCTGCAAGCGATCGTCGAAGTGGTAGACCGGATGGTGCTGGCGCAGCCGGGCGGCGCAACCTTCGGCCGCCAACCCGAGGGTGCGGCAGTGGCCGCTGTAGAGACCGCCCGCGGCCATGATTTCGCGCCGGGTGCAACGGCACCAGTAGAGGTCTCCCGCCCGATAGAGCTGGTCGATGATCTCGTCATAACGGCCATGGCGCGCGCTCTGGAACATCACCTCCCCATCCCACTCGAGGCCATATGCCTCAAGGGTTTTGAGAATAAGGTCGGCCGCCCCCGCCATCTCCCGCGGCGGATCGATATCTTCGATACGCACCAGCCAGCGCCCCTGCCGGGATCTGGCCTGCAAAAAGCTGCCGAGGGCGGCGATCAGCGAACCGAAGTGAAGCGGGCCGGAAGGAGAGGGAGCAAAGCGGCCGACATAGGGACGCGCAAGAGGTGAGGACGGGGTATTCACTGGCATGGCTGTTAGGGTAAGCGATTCATTGAGGCTGCATTCTGGGGGGCGACCGCCAAAAGCTCAATAAAAAAGGGCGCCCGCGAGCTCCCTTTTTCATATACCAGAGGGTCGGGATCAACCGGCCATCTGCTTTTCCTTGATCTCGGCCAGCGTCTTGCAATCGACACAGAGGTCGGCAGTCGGACGGGCTTCCAGACGACGGATACCGATCTCGATACCGCAGTGTTCGCAGTAACCGAAATCATCGTCTTCAAGCAGCAGCAAGGTCTTCTCGATCTTCTTGATCAGCTTGCGTTCACGGTCGCGGGTACGCAGTTCAAGAGCGAATTCTTCTTCTTGCGCGGCACGATCCACGGGATCCGGGAAGTTGGCAGCCTCGTCTTTCATATGGTCGACGGTACGATCAACTTCCTGCATCAGTTGGTTGCGCCAGGCACCCAGGATCTTGCGAAAATGCACCTTTTGTTGGTCATTCATGTACTCCTCACCCGGCTTTTCCTGGTAAGGCTCTACACCCGCAATGGCCAGGGGGCCCAGAGATTTCCTGTTTTCGCCTGTTGGCATGCCCTGTCTCCTAATTCAGCACGCTACCCGTGCCATCCATAAATTGAGGGCGACATCTATAGCAGAAGGGTAACGGGTAAGCAAACGAGCCGTACCAATAATGTTACCCACTCCAATATTTATGCACTCCCCTCGGGTAACAGGTGGCCAGATTCAAACGGGACAAACCCTTGGGCCACCATGCCTTGCACCCCAACATGGGGCCGATAGCATAAAATTTCAACCCCCGCCGCGATTGCCTGCTCAATTAGCAGACTATAGTGCGGATCTATATGGGTTGCAGGGCGCATCCGGCTAATTCCGGAGTGCAACACCATAAAGAGCAGCACGGCTCTGTGGCCCGCCGCTTTCATCGCCATCAGCTCGCGCAAATGCTTGGCGCCACGGGCGGTGACCGCATCGGGGAAGTAGCCCATGCCAGCCTCCTCCCGCTCGTCGAGCAGGGTGACCGATTTTACCTCGATGTAACAATTGCCCTTCTCGTCATCTTCCAGCAACAGATCGATGCGACTGTTCTCTTCGCCATACTTCACCTCGGTGCGCAACCGGCTGTACCCCGCCAGCGAAGCGATAGCCTCCTGCTCGATCAACTCCCGGGCGATCTGGTTGGCGCGCGCCGTGTTGACGCAGATAAAGTGGCCCGCCGGGCTCTCGGCGATCTCCCAGCTGTTGGGCAGTTTGCGCTTGGGGTTGTCGGAGGTGGAGTACCAGACCCGGGTGCCCGGATCGGCACAACCGGTCATGGCACCGGTATTGGCGCAGTGGATGGTGATGACCTCGCCGTTATCGAGTTGCACATCGGTCAGAAAGCGCTTGTAGCGGGCCACCAGCTGCCCGGATTGCAGGGGGGGATCAAAGATCACGGGTTAGCCCTCCGCGCGTCTTCTTTTACCCGGGCACGCAGCGGCCAGCAGGCAAGCGGCTCATAGCGCACCCCGTCCGGAGTCGAGATGGATTGATAGAGGCAAAACTCATCGGCCTGCAGCAGAAAATCGGGAGCAGGCTGGATGGCCGGTGCCTCGACCGCCTTGCGCGACAGGGTGACATGGGGGCGATAGCCCTGCTCGCCATTGCCAAGGCGCAGCTTCTCGCCGTGGCGGCGCAGCGCCTTCGCCAGCACGGTCAGCTCGTTGGGCCACTCCTTCGGGCCAATCCAGGCAGCTTTGGCCCGGCTGAACCAGCCGGTCTCATCCAGCCTGATGGAGAGCGGCGGACAGTGCTGACGCTCCACGGCGGCGATCAGGTGGCGGGTGGTCAAGTCGTCCGCCTCACCCAGAAAGGCCAGGGTCAGGTGGAGGTTGGCTTGCGGCACCGGCTGACCGGGCCAGGGCCGCTGATCACGCCAGCTAATGAGTTCGGGAGCGAGCTCCTTGACGGGCAGGGCAAAGAAGAGTTTGGCCATGTGGTGATAATGCCTTTTTCACGCTCATTGGATGAGCCCATTCTATGGCAGCCATCCGGCCATGTCTCGCAGCCCTCCCGCCCGAGTGGCCATCTCCTCACATCCACTCACGGTGGCGCGGGTGGCTGTGGCAGAATAGGCGCCGTTTTACCGGTTGCTACAAAAGGTGCTCATCGCTTTGTCCCAGCTCCCCATCGTTTCGGTATTGCCCGAACTCTTTGCCGCCCTCGACAGCCACACCAGCGTGATCCTGCAGGCGCCCCCAGGCGCAGGCAAATCGACCCTGCTGCCGCTGGAGCTGGTGCGTCAGAACCGGCTGCCCGGCCGCATCATCATGCTGGAACCAAGGCGCCTGGCTGCGCGCAATATCGCTAGCTTTCTGGCGCGCCAGCTCGGGGAGAAGGTGGGCGAGCGCATCGGCCTGCGAGTGCGTGGCGAAAGCCGCACCAGCTCCGCGACCCGGCTAGAGATCGTCACCGAGGGAGTGCTGACCCGGATGTTGCAGCAGGATCCCGAACTCGGTGGCGTTTCGCTGGTCATCTTCGACGAGTTCCACGAACGCAGTCTGCACGCCGATACCGCGCTGGCCTTCGCCATCGAGAGCCAGCAGGGATTGCGCGATGACCTCAAGCTGCTGGTGATGTCCGCCACTCTGGATGGCATGGCACTCGAGACCTTGTTGCCGGATGCCCCTGTGGTTCGCTCCGAGGGGCGTGGTTTCCCTATCGATTACCACTACCGTCCCACCAATCGCCAACAATGGCTGGAGCCGCAGGTCGGCGCCGTGGTACTCGAGGCGCTGGCCGAGCAAGATGGCAGCCTGCTGGTCTTTCTGCCAGGACAGGGTGAGATCGAGCGACTGGCGCAATGGTTGGCAGACAAACTGCCGGACGACGTGACCCTCGCCCCCCTCTACGGCCGCCTCGATATGGCGGCGCAGCAGGCGGCCATCGAGCCGGCGCCTGCGGGCCACCGTAAGCTGGTGCTCACCACCAATGTGGCGGAGACCTCCCTCACCATCGAGGGGATCTCGGTGGTGATCGACAGCGGGCTGGAGCGACGGGCCTCCTATGATCTGAAAAGCGGCGTCACCCGACTGGAGACCCGCCAGATAGCCAAATCCTCCGCCACCCAGCGGGCCGGTCGCGCCGGTCGTCTCGGCCCCGGCGTCTGCTACCGGCTCTGGAGCAGCGAGGTGCAGGAGCGGCTCGCTGAGCAGAGCCCGCCAGACATTCTCACTCAGGAGCTGACCGGCCTGCTGCTGGATGCCGCCCAGTGGGGGGCAAAGGTGGAAGATCTGCCGCTGCTGGACATGCCCCCCGACGCTGCGGTGGCCAGCGCCCAGCGGCTGCTGGTGGCTCTTGGCGCCATGAAGCCGGAGGGTGAGCAACAACTCACGGCCGCTGGCCGTGCCATGGCCGCTTTCGGCACCCACCCTCGCCTCGCCCGCATGCTGCTGCGCGCCCGCGAGCTGGAAGCTGAAGGTCTGACAGGGATTGTCGCCGATGCCGCTTATCTGGTGGCGTTGCAGGAGGAAGATCTGCGAGGATCGGAGCGCCTATCTGTGTTGTTCCACCGCCGTCAAAGTGCCCTGCGTCAGGGGGCGGCCCGCTGGTTTGAGCGGCTTGGCGTGCGCCCTGCCACTGCACAGGGTCAGTGGCTGGGGCTGCTCTGTGCCCTCGCCTGGCCGGATCGCATCGGCAAACTGCGCAGCGGCAGTCGCTATCAACTCAGTGGTGGGGTGAGCTGCGATCTGGTAGAAGGTCATCCCTGTCAGGGACAAGCAGCCCTCATCGCTATCGAGATGGGGCAGAACGATCGCGGCAGCCGCATCTTTATCGCCGAACCGGTCGATCTGGACGAGCTGGTACGCCTGCTGCCGGAACTGGTCAGCGAACGGCAATGGTTCGACTGGGACGAGCGCGAGGAGCGGGTGCGCGCCGAACGCCAGCAGGTGATCGGCGAGCTGGTGCTGAGCCAGCGACCGCTGACCGAACTCTCTGACGAGCAGAAAGGGCGCAGCCTGCTGCAAGGCATTCGCCGCAAGGGGCTGCATGTGCTGCCGTGGGACGAGAGCAGCGAAGGGTTGCTGGCCCGTCTGTGCTGCGCCCGTGACTGGCTGCCCGATGAGGGGTGGCCCGCGATGGATGACGAGAGCCTGCTGGCCACGCTGGAACAGTGGCTGCTGCCAGCGGTGAGCGGCATGACCCGGCTGGAGCAGTTGAAAAAGCTCAATATGAGCGACATCCTGCGCCAATCCCTGCCCTGGCCGTTGCCCAAACGGCTGGACGAGGCGCTGCCGAGCCACTTTGCGGCACCGACCGGCAGCCGGGTGCGGATCCGCTATCAACCGGGGCAGGCACCGGTGATCCCGGTGCGCATTCAGGAGATGTTCGGGCAAGGTTCGACCCCCTGCGTGGCCGATGGCCGGGTGCCGCTGGTAGTGGAACTGCTCTCCCCCGCCCAGCGACCGCTGCAGATCACCGCCGATCTGGCTGCCTTCTGGGCGGGTTCCTACGAGCAGGTGAAGAAAGAGATGAAGGGGCGCTATCCCCGCCACTACTGGCCGGATAATCCGCTGGAGGCGATGCCGACCAGGGTCACCAAGAAAAAGATGGGCATCTAGGTTCGATGGGTTAATCCCGCTCGGACGTTCGCGAATGCGACATAACAAGTAGAAAGGAAAGCAAAGAGGATTTATGGCAACCCAACGACGCAAGAGCCCCCCCAAGAAGGCCGCACCCAAACGCACCATCTGGCGCAAGCTGTTCTGGCTTGGCTTCAAGCTCTCCCTGGTGGTGGCGGCCTTTATGGTGGTGTTCGGCATCTACCTCGATACCAAGGTGCGCGAGCGCTTCGATGGCGAGAAGTGGCAACTGCCGGTGATGGTCTACAGCCGTCCGCTGGAGCTCTACCCCAGTCAGCGCCTGTCACGGGACCAGATGCTGCGCGAGCTCAACATGCTGAGCTACAAGCAGGTGCGCCAGCCTCACACGCCGGGTGAATACACCATCAATGGCAATCGCATCGAGCTTATTCGCCGTCCGTTCGAGTTCTATGACGGCGCCGACGGAGCCCGTGGCCTGCGCCTCACCTTCAACGGCCCGCGCCTTGAGGGGATCCAGTCGCTGGAGAACCAGCGCCAGCTCGGTTACGCCCAGATGGACCCTGTGCTGCTCGATCGCCTCAATACCGAAGATCGGGAAGATCGCCTGCTGGTGCGTATCGCCGAAGTGCCCGACAGCCTGCTGGTGACCCTGCTCACCACCGAAGATCGCGACTTCTACCAGCATGGCGGCGTCTCGCCGGTGGCCATCATGCGCGCCATGTTCGCCAACCTGATCGCGGGTCGTACCGTGCAGGGGGGCAGTACCCTGACCCAGCAGCTGGCCAAGAACTTCTTCCTGACACGTGAACGCAGCCTGTGGCGAAAACTGCAGGAAGCCTATATGGCGGTGCTGATCGACTATCGCTACAGCAAGGACGAGATCCTCGAGTCCTACCTCAACGAGGTCTATCTGGGGCAGAACTTCTCGCAAGGGGTCTACGGTTTCGGCCTCGCCTCCTACTTCTACTTCGGCATTCCGGTCAACGAGCTGGATATCGATCAGGTCGCCCTGCTGGTCGGTCTGGTGAAAGGCCCCTCCTATTACGACCCATGGCGCTTCCCGGAGCGGGCCAAGACCCGCCGTGATCTGGTGCTGAAGCTGCTGATGGATCACGGCAGCCTGACTCAGGCCGAATATGAGCTGGCCAGCCGCCAGCCCCTCGGCATCATCGCCCGCGGCCAGATGAGCTATGGTCGCACCCCGGCCTTTATGGGGCTGCTCAAGCGAGAGATCCAGAGCCGCTTCGGTGCCGATCTGCTCAAGCAGTCCGGCCTCAAGATCTTCACCAGCCTCGATCCCATCGCCCAGCATGCGGCCGAGCGAGCGGTCGAATCGGGCCTCGCCGATATCGAAAAACTGCGCGGCAAAAAGAAGCTGGAGGCGGCCATGGTGGTCTCCGACTGGCATAAGGGCGAAGTAGTCGCGCTGGTGGGTGGGCGCGATCCCCGTTACGCCGGGTTCAACCGGGCGCTGGATGCCCGCCGCCAGATCGGCTCGCTGGTGAAACCGGCGGTCTACCTCACCGGTCTCTCCAACGGCCTGACCCTGGCGACCCCGCTGAAAGATCAGCCTATCCGTATTCGCGGTCAGGATGGTCAGGTCTGGACGCCGCAGAACTACGATCGCAAGTTCCGCCAGAGCGTGCCGCTGATGGATGCGTTGGCCAGCTCCCTCAACGTGCCGACCGTCAATCTGGGTCTGCAGGTGGGGCTGGAGAAGGTAGTCGATACCCTGCACAAGCTGGGAGTCCAGCAGGAGATCCAGCCCTACCCGTCGCTGGTGCTGGGGGCGGTGGCCCTCTCCCCGCTGGAAGTGAACCAGATGTATCTGCCCATCGCCAATCAGGGGCTGACCCAGCCGCTGTCGGCCATTCGCGCCGTGGTGAACGGGGATGGCAGCCTGCTCTATCAGCATGATCAGACCGCCAAGCGGGTCACCGACCAGCAAGCAAGCTGGCTGACCCTGTTCGCCATGACCAAGACGGTGAGTCAGGGCACGGCCCGCGCGCTCAGTGCCAAGTTCCCGGGCGCCACCATGGCGACCAAGACCGGCACCACCAACGAGCTGCGCGACTCCTGGTTTGCCGGGATGGACAACAACGAGCTGGTCAGTATCTGGGTCGGTCGCGACGACAACACCCCGGCGGGCTTGACCGGTGCCAGCGGTGCCCTGCAGCTCTTTAGCGGCTACATGAGCCAGCGCGGCGTCAACAGTCTGGGATTGAAGATGCCGGAAGGGGTTACCTGGGCCAACTTCTCCCGCGCCAGCGGCACCCGCGTCGCCAGCGACTGCCCAGGCAGCCTGCAGGTGCCGGCCAAAGCCTCCACCATGGGCTCCCCGGCCGGTTGCGCCAGCAGTGCGACGCCACGCAGTGCGCTGGATGACTGGTTCGGCGGTTTCTTCAACTAGATCAACGACACGGGCAGCACAGGCTGCCCGTTCACTATGCTGCTGACAAGGAAACACCATGACCTTTCCGCTGTTTGACGCCATCCACCATGTGGCCATCATCGCCAGCGATTACCAGCGATCGCGCCACTTCTACCACGAGGTGCTGGGGCTGCCCATCATCGCCGAGACCCTGCGCGAAGCGCGCCAGTCGTGGAAACTGGACCTGGCCCTGCCGGACGGCAGCCAGCTGGAGCTGTTCAGCTTCCCTATCACCCCCAGCCGTCCCTCGACGCCCGAGGCGTGCGGCCTGCGCCATCTTGCCTTTCGGGTCAGCGACCTTGACCGGGTCATCGCCCACCTGCTGGCCCATCAGGTCGAGGTAGAACCGGTGCGGGTGGATGAGCTGACCGGCAAGCGCTTTACCTTCTTCGCCGACCCCGACGGCCTGCCGCTGGAGCTCTACGAAGCGCCGCGCTGAGCCTGAGTCGGTCAAACAGTCGGCCAAACAAAAAGCCGCCCGGCGAAACCGGGCGGCTTTTGTTATTGCTTCAGGTTATCAGGCGGTAGTCAGCATAACGACAGCCAGCGCCATCACCATCATGCCAGCCCAGCCGATGGGCTTGAGCCGCTCACCGAAGAAGAGCAAACCGCCAAGCGCCGTACCGACGATGCCGATAGCCCCCCAGGTGGCGTAGGCAACAGCCAGGTCAATCTGGCCGCCGCTTACCGCTTCCGAGAGCAGGGTAAAGGCGCCGAGTACCAGCATGATCCCGAGGAATCCCCACCCCTTGTAACGAAAGCCCTTGGAGCGGTTGATGGCCATGTTGGCGCCGATATCGATCAGTGCGGCACCCAGTACAATTACAAACGGACTCATGCTGTGGCCTCCGCTTCTACTGACTTGTCTGCGGGCTCATCATGGGTCTCCCCCATGGTCACCATAACAATCCCCACTATCGCGAGAGCCAGGCCAATCAGCTCCTGAACGGTCACATCGTAACCAAGGAACATGACCGACACTATGGTGATCAGGGTGATCCCGAGCCCCTCCCAAAGCGCAAACGCAATACCAATGGAGATTGTTTTGGCGGCTTTCGCCAGCAACCAATACGAGAAACCGATCAACAGCCACATCGGGATGTAGTTCATCCAGCCAGCCCCCTGCTCGGGGATCATGGCCATGCTGGAGGTACCTGCGACCTCGGTCACGATGGCGCCGGTCAAAAACAGCCGGGCCAGAAACATACGACTTAATAACATATAAGATGCCTTTGTTGCTTCGACGGGAGAGATGGTAAACGGGGAGAAGCAACTCGCGACAATCGCTCAGCGTCGATTATTCCGACGCCACAGGTTTGCCTTGCCTTGGTTCGGCACGCTAAGGTGATGGTGAAAAAATCCGTCACGGCCTGTCAAACATGAAGCTATATCAGATAGAACTCTTTGTAGAGTCAGCCAATAACGGCTCTATTGCCAACACCGCCCGTCGCCTCGGCAAAAGCCGCAGCGCCGTCAGCACCTCCATCGCGGTGCTGGAAGTTGAGCTTGGCGTCGAACTTTTTGAACGAGGTGCCAATCAGAGTCGCCTGACCGAGATCGGCGAGCTGGTGCTTGATGATTGCACTCGTCTGCTGCAGGCAGCCAACAGCTTGCAGCAGAAGTGCAAACATTACGCCTCGGGTGCCGAAGTGGCGCTGCGGGTTGCCCGCGATGACGCCATCCCCGAGCAAGTGTGGCGCGAGATGCTAGCTGGACTGCACAACCAGTTTCCCGGCACCAGCATCTCGCTGGTGCTCACCTCCCCGCCCGAACTACCGGCGCTGGTGGAAGAGGGATTCGTCGATGCCGCTTTTGGCCTCATTACCGAAGATCAGGAGCGCAGCGGCCTCAATATCGACGTGCTCAACCCGATCCGCACCCTGATGGTGGTGGCGCCCAGCCATCCGCTGGCCGGACTTAAGCGGGTCAAACAGCAGGATCTGACTGACCACACCCAGATAACGCTCTCCTATGTAGATGAATTCTCGCTAAAAAGTCTGCTGCCAGTGGGCGGCAAGCATATCGGTCTCTCCAGCTTCGAGTTGATGCGCAACTCTGTGCTGGATGGCCTGGGCTGGGCGGTGCTCCCCTCGCCACTGATCCAGAGTCAGCTGCGACAAGGCTCCCTGCTGACCCTGAAACACAAGTTCAGCCTGCAGTGGCGGGATTACGGGGTCTATCTGGCAGAAAACGCCTATCACGGCAAGGTGTTGGCCTGGTTGAAGAAGTCGATCCAGGGATATCTGGAACCTTTCGAGTAGCGATAAAGAGGCGGAGCCAGCTCACGATATCGACTTATCCTGATGATCCGAGAGGATGTGATCGTGCATACTGTTCACATACTCATTGAGCGCCGGAGGCGTAACCGATATGAGCAGTGCCCAAGACAAGGACGATATCTTGCTGGACGACGACATCATCGAACTCGATGATGAGGAGGTCGTGGTCCCCAAGGCACTCAACCCCTGGCAGGTGCTGATCGTGGATGATGAGCCGGATATCCATCATGCCACCCGGCTTGCCCTCTCCAATATTAAGTACAAATCTCGCCCACTGGAGCTGCTCAACGCCTACAGCGGTGCTGAAGCCGCCACCATGCTGGAGGCCAATCCCCGAATTGCCCTGATCCTGCTGGATGTGGTGATGGAGACCGAAGATGCCGGTTTGCGACTGGTGCACAAGATCCGCAACGAGATGCGCAACTCACTGGTGCGGATCGTGCTACGTACCGGCCAACCCGGTCAGGCCCCCGAGCAGCGGGTGATCCTCGATTACGACATTAACGACTACAAGACCAAGACCGAGCTGACGGTACAAAAGCTCTACACCACCGTCATCGCATCCCTGCGCTCATACGAAACCCTCAGCGCCATCGACAAGAGTCGTCAGGGGCTCGGTAAAATTCTGGAAGGGGCTGGCGATCTCTATCATCTTCATTCGCTTAAGGAGTTTGCCTCCGGCGTACTGAAACAGATCAGCGCCATTCTCGATGTGGGCACCGAAGGGGCCATCTGCGCCGAGCGCCGTCCCAGCGAGCAACGGCTGGAGATCCTGGCGGCCACGGGAGACTATGAAGCCCTGCTGGAAGAGGGGAAACTGAGCGACTTTCCCACGCTGCATGACTCGGTCATGAACGCACTTTCGGCCCGCAGCAACCGCTTTGAACACCCGCAGGACTCCCTCTATATCGCCGCCCAGAATGGTCGCGAGTTCGTGTTGAGTTTTATCCCGACCCAACCCCTCGATCCCCTCGAGTGCGATCTGCTGGATGTGTTCTGTCAGCGCATCTCGGCGGCCTACGATAACCTCTATCTCTACAACCAGTTGTTGCGCGCGCAGGAGGCCACCGTGGTGGCGCTGGCGGCGCTGGCGGAGTTTCGTGATTCCGATACCGGCGAGCATGTCTTGCGCGTGCAGAAGCTCTCGGATGCCATCGTGGCAGAGTTGAGGCAGATGGCGGCCTATCCCGAGCAGCTGACCCCTGAGTTTGTCGAGATGATCGGCATGGCTTCCATCCTGCACGATGTGGGTAAGGTGGGCACCCCCGACCATATCCTGCACAAGCCAGGCCGTTTCGACCTGGAAGAGCGGGCCATCATGGAGCTGCACGCCGGTATCGGCGCCAATATCCTGCACAAGGCGGGCGAGATGGTGGAGGGAACCAGCTACCTCTCGCTGGGAGCTGAAATCGCCCGCGGCCACCACGAGCACTTCGATGGCAAAGGCTATCCGCAGCAGCTGGCTGGTCAGCAGATCCCGCTGTCGGCACGGATTGTGGCGGTAGTCGATGTGTTCGATGCCCTGCTCAGCAAGCGCCCCTACAAGGAGCCCTGGACGCTGGCGCAGACCATGGAGTATATCCAGTCCCGCTCCGGCTCCCAGTTTGATCCTCATGTCGTAACAGCTCTGTCGCGACTGGTCAACGAGTCGAGACTCCCCTACTCGCTCTGACTCTCTGCACTTGCAACTCAGCATCTCTTGCCGGTGACCAAGGTCACCGGCAAGGCATCAAAACAACCGTTTTGTTGCATCTCGTACACATCAAAGCGCCGCAAAGCGGAAACATCCCCCTTCTTTGTTAGCGATAGCCGCTGAAATATGGTCATTTAACATCACATCGCTATAATATCGGCCTGCAAACCTGATACTAACAACGAAGGAATTATCATGAGCCTGAACCTGGTACCGGCCGGCAAGAGCCTGCCCGACGATATCTATGTCATCATCGAAATCCCGCAGAATGCCGACCCGATCAAATACGAAGTCGACAAGGACAGCGGCGCTATTTTCGTCGATCGCTTCATGTCTACCCCGATGTTCTATCCGTGCAACTACGGCTACGTGAACGCAACCCTCTCTCTGGATGGTGACCCCGTCGACGTACTGGTTCCGACCCCCTACCCGCTGCTGGCAGGTTCCGTCATTCGCTGCCGCCCGGTTGGCGTGCTGAAGATGACCGACGAATCTGGCGAAGATGCCAAGATCGTTGCCGTACCGCACTCCAAGCTGACCAAGCAGTACGACCACATCCAGGATGTGAACGATCTGCCGGAACTGCTGAAAGCCCAGATCCAACACTTCTTCGAGCGCTACAAAGAGCTGGAAGCGGGCAAATGGGTCAAGGTGGAAGGTTGGGGCGACAAGGCCGCTGCCGAAGCCGAGATCAAGACCTCTGCCGAGCGTTACGCTGCCAAGTAAGCGTCACCCGGTATGAAAAAGGCGCCTTATGGCGCCTTTTTTGTCGGTGTTTGCGGCAGCTGACCAGCCTCATCTTCGGCAGGATTGCCCTGAATATATATTTCACGACCATCTTTCTGGTAGGAACGGTAGTAGTCGCTCCCGCAGCGATACCCGCCACCCGGCTCGCTCATCAGCTCGCAGTTGACCGGCAACACCTCCAGCCACTTGATGGTCTGCTGGTAGCGCAGCCACTCCTGCCATTCGTGTTCGCGCGCCAACTGATCGCGCAGGGCAAAGGTATCCGCAACGGACATCCCCTTGTTGACGATCACCTGACCCGCCATGGCTGGCAGGCTGAGCAGCCCAAACAGCACTATCATCCAAGGCTTCATAACCCCTCCAGAGTGACTTAATTTCACAATTAAATTAAAAGTCACATCAATCTGTTATCCAGATCACAAAACGAAATATCACCAAAGTGGTGCCGGCTCACCTAGTTGTTAATTATCGTCCACGGCAGGAAGCACCACCATGAAGCTGACCCCCGCGCTGTTGCTCAGCCTCACTCTCTGCACCACCCTTGGCGCCACAAGCAACGCCAGCGAAATCAACATGAGCTGGCAGTGGCAATCCACCGATGGCCAGCGCAAGCACTTCCAGCTGACCACCGACGATCAGGTGATGGCCGCCAGTCGCCACGAGATGAGCCTGCTGAAGGCTTCCCTCACCAATCCGCTGGAGACGCTCTACGCCTATATCAGCCCGCGACTCTACAACAGCATCAACCTGATCAACCAGAGCAGCCCGGAGACCGCTACCAAATTTCGCAATCTGGAGCAGGCCTTCACCCTGCGGGACGACAGCATGGAGTCGCTGCTGTTCTGGCAAGCCTACCAGCAGTATCAGGAGGATGCCTTCTACCAGATGAGGGTGATACCCTGCGTCCATCCGGCCAATCGCAAGCTGCCTTGCGTGCGACCCGATTACTCACAGCTCTTTTATCACTTCAAGGGGCAGCTCAAGCCACTGGCGCAGCAGTTTGCCGCCAAGGATCTCGCCACCAGCGTCAGCCTGCTGCAGGAGTGGCTGAACGCCATTCCCACCCAGCCGGAGCAGATGGATCACTTCGCGCCGCCGCTGCAGGCACTGCAGGATAACAAGGCCGACAGCGACGAGAAGGCGCTGTTGATGGCCAGCCTGCTGGCGGAGCTGGCCCCGCAATATGTGCTCAGCATCATCTATCCGGATATCAGCATCGGCAGCGTCTCCCCTGCCTGGCTGGCCATTACGGCAGACAGTGGCGTACCCGGTGATGTGGTGGTGATCAACAATCAGCGCCATGTGCTGCTGACCGGCTCGTCCCTGCTGGCCCAGCAGATGACCATGGCCAAGATCCCCCTCATCAGCGAGTCGCTCTACTGACGCAGACAGCTCAGACCAGCCGCCAATTCATTGATTTTTATCGATGTCATGCCATCCTAGCCGCCCTTGCCAGCCGACCTCATGACTGGCGGGGCGCCGACGCTTCTGAATTGCGATCTTATTTAACACTTTATTAAACAGATCCGATCAGTTTAGGATGAAGCTCGCCCATTCCCTCAATCCGAAACTCGTTATAACATAACAAATGGAGTGTCATCAGGATGAAACATCTCGTACTTACTTTGGCGCTGCTGCCATCTCTGGTCTTTGCTCACAACTTCAAGGATGGCAACCCGGTGCCGCTGGTCAATGTCAGTGACAAGGGTGAGCTGGTACTGAATGGCAAGGATATCGGCTACCAGCCGTGGCAGAGCACCTCGCTCACCGGCAAGGTATTTCTGATCCAGCATATTGCCGGCCGCTCCAGTGCCAAGGAGCTGAACGCCCCGATGATCGAGGCGATCAAGGCCGCCAAGCTACCGCAAGACAAGTACCAGACCGTTACCGTCATCAACAGCAATGACGCCATCTGGGGTACCTCCGGCTTCGTCAAGAGCAGTGCCGAGGACAGCAAGAAAGAGTTCCCCTGGTCCGCCATGGTGCTGGATGCCAAGGGCATGGCGCGCAACGCCTGGGATCTGACGCCGGAAAGCTCGGCGATCATCCTGCTGGATAAAGAGGGCAAGGTGCTGTTTGCCAAAGATGGCCAGCTCGATGCCAACAACATTGCTACCGTGATGGGGCTCATCAAGTCCCATCTCTAAGTCAGAGAGAAAGGGCGCTGATGGCGCCCTTTCCATAAGGGTCTATGGGTCGTATCAAGCTGAAAATCTGGATCTTGCTGCTGGGCTGGTTATGGCTGCAGCCTGCCCTTGCCCGGCACCAGTTTGAATCTGCCCTGCCCGGCCACGACGACCATCACTGCCTGGTTTGCGCCCTCCATCTGGATGGCAAGCAGGTCATCACCACCCCCCCCTATTGTTTCCCTAGTTTGACCTCTGTTCTGCCCGTCGTTGCAACCATGCAACGCTCGGCAGATACCGCCACGCTTCACAGCTATGCCATCCGTGCGCCGCCCGCCTCTGCTTTTATCTATCCCTTTGTTTAAGTTCACTATTTGTTTTGAAAAAAGGATTAAAGATGAAAGCAGTTACTCTGTTGCTGGCCGCTGCGGCCTTTGGCGCACACGCAAATCACGACGAACACGAGAGCCACAGCCACGGCGCCCACGAGCACGGCCATGGCCACCTCAATCTGGTGGTCGATGGCGACCAGTTGATGATCGAACTGCAAGCCCCTGCCGCCGATCTGGTGGGCTTCGAGCACGCCGCCAAGAGCGATGAAGAGAAGGCGCAATATGCCAAGGCGGTCGCCCGCCTCCAGCAGCCTGACGCCCTGTTCCGCTTCGACCCGGCCGCTGGCTGCAAACTGACCCAGCAGGAGCTGCAAGCCGCCAAAGAAGAGCATGAGCATGAGCACGACCATGACAAGGCTGCCAGCGACAAACATGAAGACCACCATGATCATGACGAAGCGGGTCACGCCGATATGGGCGCCATGTACACCTACACCTGTGCCACGCCAGCCAAACTGACCGGTCTTGAGGCGACCCTGTTCAGCGTCTATCCGAGCCTTGAGAAGCTGAGCGTGCAGGGGATCCTGCCCACCGGCCAGACCGCTGGCGAGCTGACCCCGTCCGCCAACAAGCTGAGCTGGTAACGCCATGAAAAAATCCGTGGTTGAGATCCGCGATCTGGCCTTTGCCTGGCCAGGTGGCGACGCCGTACTCGATTTGCCCGCCCTCACCATCCGCGAGGGTGAGCGGGTCTTTATCAAGGGGCCATCGGGCTCCGGCAAATCGACCCTGCTCGGGTTGCTGGCCGGGATCCAGACAGCCAACCACGGCACCCTGGAGGTGCTGGGCCAACCATTGGCCCGGCTCTCTGGCCGTGCCCGTGACCACTTCAGGGCGGCCAATCTGGGTTATATCTTCCAGCAGTTCAATCTGCTGCCCTTTCTCTCGGTGCAGGACAACGTGACCGCTGCCCTCACCTTTTCGCCCGCCAAACGGGCCCGCCTGCAAGGGAGTCCGGAGCAGGAGGCGCGCCGTCTGCTGGCGGAGCTGCAACTGCCGGATGACGCACTGCATCGCCCCGTCCATGCCCTCAGCATCGGCCAGCAGCAGCGGGTTGCTGCCGCGCGGGCGCTGATCGGCTCGCCGCCACTGGTGATCGCCGACGAGCCTACTTCGGCCCTCGATACCGACAACCGGGCCGCCTTTATCAAGCTGTTGTTTGAGGAGTGCGACAAGCAGGGCTCGACCCTCATCTTCGTCAGTCACGACCCTTATCTCGAACCCCTGTTCCCGCGGGTCGAAAACCTGCAACAGCTCAACCGGAGGGCATCATGCTAAAGCTCGCCCTGCAAAGTCTCTGGGCCCGCCGCCTCACCGCCGGGCTCACCCTGCTGGCCGTCGCCATCAGCGTCACCCTGCTACTCGGGGTGGAGCGGGTGCGCACCCAGGCCCGCGAAAGCTTCTCCAACACCGTCTCGGGCACCGATCTCATCGTTGGCGCCCGCTCCGGTCAGGTTAACCTGCTGCTCTACTCGGTGTTTCGCATCGGCAACCCCACCAACAACGTGGGGTGGGACTCCTATCAAGCCATCAAACAGAAACCGGGCGTCGCCTGGACCATCCCGCTTTCCCTTGGTGACTCCCACAAGGGATTTCGGGTGCTCGGCACCAATGGCGACTACTTCACTCACCTGAAGTACGGTCAGCAACAGTCGCTGCAACTGCGCGAGGGGCGGCCATTCGACACGCCGTTTGAAGCAGTGCTCGGCGCCCAGGTAGCCGAGAAGCTCGGCTATCACCTTGACCAATCCATCGTCATCGCCCACGGTGCTGGCAACACCTCGTTCAGCCAGCACGACAATCTGCCGTTCAAGGTGGTGGGTATTCTGGCGCCGACCGGCACGCCCATCGATCGCACCATCCATGTGCCGCTGGCGGGGATCGAAGCGATCCATCTGGGCTGGGATACCGGTCGTCACAGCAAAAACGTGACCCCCGAGCAAGCCATGGCACAGGATCTGACCCCGAAGACCATCACCGCCTTTATGGTGGGGCTGAGCAACCGGATCCTGGCGTTCCAGCTGCAACGCAGCGTCAACACCTATCCCAAAGAGCCGCTGATGGCGATCCTGCCGGGGGCCGCCCTGCAGGAGCTGTGGAGCCTGATGAGCGTGGCGGAAACCGCGCTGTCGGTCATCGCCGGTTTTGTGGTAGTCGCGGGCCTGATCGGCATGCTGACGACCCTGCTGGCGGGGCTTAACGAGCGGCGTCGGGAGCTCGCCATATTGAGATCCCTTGGCGCGGGCCCTGCCCATCTGTTCCTGCTGCTGGCGCTGGAGGCCATGGCGCTGACCACGGTCGGCATCGCCCTCGGGGTCGCCGTGCTCTATCTGGGGCAGGGGCTTGCCTCGCCCTGGCTGCTCAGCCACTATGGCCTGCAATTAAGCTTGGGGCTGCCGAGTACCTACGAGTGGCAGTTGCTGGGGGTAGTCTGGCTGGCAGGCATGGTAATCGGCCTGCTCCCTGCCGCCCGCGCTTATCGCTACAGCCTGAGCGATGGCATGAGCATTCGCGTCTAGTGAGACGCCCAAAAGAAAAACAGAAGGACAGATGATGAAGTGGAAAATTGTGGCGCTGCTCGCCAGCCTGCTGGTGCTGCCCGCCCTGGCCGCCGATTACAAGACCATCGACTGGGATGTGCTGATCCCGGAAGGGGAGAAACTGCTGCCCCCTCCGCAGGTGAGCCACGATGGGGATCTCGCCTCCGTGCCGCAACCGGTGGGCGGCGTGAACAAGAAGCTGGACAACCAGGATGTGCGCATTCCGGGCTTCGTGGTGCCGCTGGAGGGGGATGCCAAGAAGATCACCGCCTTCCTGCTGGTGCCCTACTTCGGTGCCTGCATCCATGTGCCGCCGCCCCCCACCAATCAGGTGATCTATGTGAGCTACCCCAAGGGTGCGCCAGTGGATGATCTGTGGGATGCCATCTGGGTGAAGGGCAAGATGCGCACGGTCAGCTCCAGCCACGAGATGGCCACCGCCTCCTACTCGATGGAAGCGGTCGAGGTGAGCGTCTACGAGGAGTAATCCTCCCGTTGCAAAAAAAGCGGCCTCCACGGAGGCCGCTTTGTTATCTTGGCATCCCGGTTGGAGTAACATTCACCTCCATAACCTGTGCGAATGGAGTCAGCATGGCAGACCTCCCCCCCCCGAAAAAAGAGAGTTCGATCCTGAGCAGCCAAGAGCAGACCCTGCGTCTGGCCCGCAGTCGCGGCATCGACGGCATGCTCACCCGCAACAGCGACAGCACCTTCGAACAGCGAGCGACCTTTCGCCATCTGGCGGATCAGGCCGCCCGCCAGCGCAATCTGGAAGCCATCATGGTGATGGCCTCCCGCCACTGCGAAGAGACGGCGGCCGGCGGCGAGATGGACAGCGACTGGCTGACCCGCTTCCTGCAACTGGCGGAAGATATCAGCATGGTGCCGATGCAACAGCTGTGGGGGCGGATCTTCGCGCTGGAGGTGGCCACGCCGGGCCGCTTCTCCATCCGGGCGCTCTCCACCCTCAAAGAGATGACTCAGCGCGAGGCCCATCTGTTCCAGCGTATCTGTTCGCTAACCTGCCACTACACCGGCAGCGACGAGCAGCGACTGCTGCTGGGGCTGCACAAGGGGGCCACCCTGCTGAGCCGCGCCAAGGCCACCCGCCTTGGCCTTGGCAAATATCGCCTCCCCTACAACGCCCTGCTGCAGCTGTTCGAGCTGGGGCTGCTGCATCGCGCGGAGCTGGAGTCCGGCCCGCTGCCCGCCGATGGGGTCGAGTTGGAGTTCGGCAACCAGCGCTGGCGGCTGCAGTGCAAGCAGAACAATATCACCCTGCTCTACTACCGCCTCACCCCGGTGGGCAACGAGCTCGCCCAGCTGCTGCAAGAGTCGCCGCTGGAGGAGTACCTGCAGGATCTGAAAACCGTGCTGGTACAGGGGCTCCAGATCGAGGTACAGCTGACCGCAACCGAGCCAAGCGCCACCGTCGGGGAGCAAGCCACCTGATCTCCGGCCAGATGGGCCACAGGCCCATCTTCGGTTTTCCCCTCTTGATAACCCCACCCTGCCCGATATTCCTTTCACGACTGTCCGAATACGCCGGGCGATTCTAACCTGCGAGATGATTGCATAATTTGTTGATCTTGCTCAGGAAACCACCAATCTGCACTTCCCCTTACAGCCCCGTTCGGTAACATAGCCGCTTGGCAACCTCTCGCAGGAGTCAGCCATGAGCCAAGCCAGTGCCAAAACGCCGGTAAAAAGCAGCAGACTGGAGGCTGAAATTCAGGGGCGGCAGCGTGGTCTTTGTAAGTTGGCTCAGAGCGTAGCGAAGACCAACAGACAAGTTCTTCAGCGTTAAAGGGAAAAATATGGATGTCATTAAGGCTTTAGAAATCATCTCAGCATTGTCAGAAGGCGTTAATCCTGAAACCGGTGAAGAGTTATCTGAAGAAAACTGCTTCAATCAGCCGAAAGTCATTCGAGCTTTATTTATCGCAAAACAGAGCCTCGAAGCATCAATCATTTCTGAAAAGCGTAAATCTGATTTACCAGAAAATGCTGGTAAGCCGTGGAAACCAGACGAAGATGAGCTATTGGCAAATAGCTTTGATTCAGGCTTAGGTGTTGATGAATTATCAAGAATCCATAAAAGAACAAAAGGTTCCATTGCCTCCAGGTTAGTTCGTCTAGGTAAAATAAACGAGCGTTCCGATATTTATACTCGGTAGCCTCGTTTTTGTAGGTTGGCGCAGAGCGTAGGGAAGCCCAACAGACGAGCATTATCACCTCAACCAGAATGGAATAAACACGGGTTGGATAGATATAACAAATGTGCAGATACGTTTCTGCGGTAAACGTTGGGCTTCACTTCGTTCAGCACCAACCTACGATTTTTAGCCCAACATACGAGATACAATTTTTGGCCCAACATACTAGATGTATTTGCACACAGTATGGATGCTAGTGGAGCCCCATATTGGATATAGAGGAAACTCGACCATTTATCCTACAGTTAATGCAAGAAACATTGATATAACATATTGAAAATATGGATAACTACATTGATGTGATACAAAAAAATTGGCAGGATATGTGGAACAGTCGCATGTTTCTATGTGGAAACATTCCGTATAATAAATTGTTATGTGCCAAAGGAAGGCCTATGTCGCTCCCCAAAGACAGAGTTGTAGTCGCAAGCGATGTGAATCCTCGAGACGGGATCGGTGTTGAAATCTACAGAAACGACGAGCTGGTCGTTGAAATTTTCAGAGACGACACGGACAGAACTCGGACAGTAACAGTATTCAAAGAATCAATTTCACTTGAGCTAATGGAGGAATCCATTCAGATATTCAAGAAAGAGATTCCTTGGGACTTCATTGAATACGAGGAATAGGCACATAACAATGCGCTCAACTGCCGCTCACTTCGTTCGCTGGACGTCCAAAAGCTGCGCTTTTGGACGCCCGTTAGCTTAATCGTTAGCCCCCTTTCGGAAATTCCATGCAAGGAACAATTGCCCAACTACTTTCGATAGCCGCTCATGGGAATGAATATTTAGCTGAGCGTTTAGATGAGAGCTATTTTCCAAATAGTTCTACTTTCAAGTTCTGCAAATTTGTAAAATTTGTGGATCTACAAAGCTCGGGAACGAAGTGGCATGAAAGAGAATTTGCAAAGGACCCCAATGCTTGGTTCAAAAAGCTAAATGAGACGGGCGTTGTCCAGCTAAGAGTCAGATATATCTCTACAAATAAAGAGGAAATATCAGACCGAATGTCTGTGGCCTTCGTCGGAGGTGGTGGGCGGTGGTTAATTGAAGCGGTAAAGCCAACCAAATCTGATTTCTGGGAAGCTAGGTGGGTGGTGGGTGGTGGGTGATAAAGATGATCCTGAACAGAACATATGGCATGTAAAATATGGGCGAATCTTAAGAAATTCTAATCAGCCCGAGCAGCCTTTACCACCTGCGGCTGAAGTAAAAGAACGGCTAAAAGAAACGCTTCAAAGAATAAGTGACTTTGCTCATACAAATGATTGCAGCAACTTTGGTGAGTGTTTCGATAGGGGGCTGAAGGCTCTTGATGAGCCACCTATTGCCAGCGATAAAGAATACAAAATATTCCCTGCTGGCTATGCTCCACCCGAATACCACCAACTACTGAACGCGTGTCAACGCGCTTGGGTGTTTGGAGGAATGGGATCATGGAACGACATGGGATTCAACGATGCTGCCACTCATAAAGAGTATGAAGATCTTTCGGATAAATTATTCAATCTCATAAATTTATCGTTGATTGTTGCATCAAACCCATTTCCGCGACCAACTGAAGAAAGCGATGTGCCCGGTAATGAGCAAAGTAGAAGATGGTGGCAGTTTTGGAAAAAAGGCTAACAAGGCGCAGCAGTCGGATTTGGGTAAGCTGTCACTTCTAGCTCATGGTGGAATATCTACTGAAAAGTGCCGCATAAAGGGGTGTGAAAATTATAAACTCAAGGGGCGGGAGTTATGCGTAAAGCACTTAACAAGGCCCGGCGATCGGACCTCCAGCAACTGTCACGTTTTTTGGCGTTGCCAAAAAATGCGCCATTTACCTCCGGCCGTTGCAGGCGGCGTTATGCGTTAACTGAGAATCATGTATGAAAAAAATTATATTCATCCTGACAACCCTACTATGGAGCAGCTTCTCAATGTCACAAAACTTTACCGCCAATGGCTTGGTTAGCTTCATGTATGAAAACGTAACCATTGATGCTCCCAAAGGCTGGGCAGAAGTTAAAGCTACATTCACAATCACACATGAAGCCGGCCTAACAAACTCTAAAAGCTCATATCGTGCAACCATGAATAATTCCGGTGAGGAATTTAAGTTTGAACCAACCAACATTTTTGGCCCGCACAACGCAGCGCGAGAACTACTCAAATTAGAGGCGCAGCGTGACCACCAGTACGAAACAGTAATAATCAAAATGAAACCAAATGGCACCGCAACATATGAATTCAAGTGAGCCGCATAACAACTGGTTCAAGCCGTTCGCTTCGCTCACTCGGGACCGGCTAAAGCCGGCCCATTAACCAAACGTTAAATGCCTATGAGCATCGAAGATCAAAGTTCAGTGGACGCAATCGGAGTAGATGAAAAAGGCTATGTCCCAATTACGTGTTGCATGGGGTGCCCCAGCGCCTCATGCAAACATGCTTTGATATTCACGCCCCTCCCGTAACGCTC
>NZ_JBSTYP010000058.1:0-29602 GCF_054052405.1 Aeromonas aquatilis
CTACGCGCTCGACAACAGCGACCCGCAGGTGCAAGCCCTCAAAGAAGGCGAGTCTCTGCCAAGCGAAACCTTCGTGGTCAAGAGTGCTGACGGCTCCGCCCAGCACACCGTCACCGTCGCCATCACCGGCACCAATGACGCGTTTGCGTTAAACGATGAAAAGCTTCAACTGCAAGAGAGTGAGCTTGCCGAACATGGCAAGACTCATATGGGTGACGCGCTTACCTCGATTGGCGCCGATGCCTCTTCCTCTGACTATGGTTTCACACAAAATCAGAACCTTGGCGGAACCTGTAGTGGGGGGCTTCCGCTGAGCTACGAGGTAAGCGCCGATGGCCATACCCTAAAAGGCTATGTGACCGATGGGGGGGGACGAACTGATGTACTACAAGTCACCATAGATGGCAGCAGTGGCCACTATGATGTTGAACTATTCAAACCGCTGGATCACCATGAGCAGGGTAAGGATGAAATTTCTCTGGATCTGAACATAATCCTTACCTCTGGCACCCAAAGCGATACCGGGGTACTGAGAGTCAACATTATTGACTCCGTACCAAATGCCGTCGAGCAACATTACAATATAGATGATGTGCAACCCCAATCCAATGCAGTCGTTATCGTACTGGATATGTCTAACTCTATGGACTGGAACGTCACAGGACCGGATGGAACACAAATGACTCGTTGGCAATTGACCCAAAATGCCCTCAAGTCGATGTTCGAATCCTATGACAAACAAGGAGATGTGACCTTCAAGATCGCCACCTTCATGGGCAATCCAGAGGCACAAACTTCAGGCTGGATTAATTCACTCGGCGAACTCGACGCATTCTTCAAAACAATACACCCCTTTGGCCCGACACCTTACAACCAAGGTTTGGAGCAATTAGGGGCGATCCTGGATGATGCCAAGAGCCAGCAGACTCTAGCAAATGCCAACGGCCAGTTCTATTTCATCTCTGATGGTTCGCCAACGGACTTCCGATACGATGACTGGACCCGATTCCCTGAGTCTCGGGCAACCCTGATGACGGGACTCACACCAGAAGATGTCGGTGGTCAGAGTCGATATGACGAACTGGCTCGTGGCGACATGCCTAATAAAGCTGAACAGCAACTGATGTTGGAAAAAGCCATTGAAAAAGAGTTGGCAGACCATAACCAGCCCTTTGACAACATCTGGTCATTTGGAATTGGCAAAGATGCCAAACTGGACTACCTGACACCGTTGGCCACCGACAAAGGAACCGCTCTCGTTGTCGAAAATGATGCCGATTTTATCAATATCCTGACGTCGTCCATACCTGGTCAGATCCAGGGAGATCTAACCCAAGAAATCAGTGCGGAAGCCCAGTGGGTACAGTCCATTTCTGTGGAGGGAGAGACCTACTTCTTCGACAGGGAAAGTGGCTCACTCTTCAGATTGAACAAGGATCCCAGTGGTGTCGACACAAAAGTATCCAATACCTCACTGTTGACGGTAAAAACATCTGCTGGCCGTCTGGTGCTCAACTTCGAGACAGGCAAATACGATTATCAAGCCAAAGACCTGAACGCTGATCATCAGGATGCTTTCGATGTGGTTATTCGCGATGCTGATGGTGACGTGGTAGATACCCGATTGGTCATTGATGTCCGAGATCTCAAGGGGGCGACTAATCATGCTCCCGAGTTTATCAGCAATGGTGATACCCCTCAGGGAACCGATCTCGATGGCAAGCCCACCGTAGATCACGATCAGTTCAATGTTCCCGAACTCAAGAGCAGTGTCATGGTGGGCAAAGTCACCGCCATCGATCAAGATGCGGGTGACAAGTTGACCTACTCGTTGACTGCAGGGCAGGGTGACAAGTTCGAGATCAACGCTCAAACCGGAGAAATCTGGCTAAAAGAGGGCGCCACACTGACACACGATGAGCAGGCCCAGCATCTGCTTAAAGTGCAGGTCAGCGATGGCGTTGCCAGTGATGAGATGGATGTCACCGTCAACGTTATTGAAAACAGGGCGCCAGTGAACCTTGCGGTACACGGCTTTGCCGACGTAGAGATACAGCCGATCAATAAAGTCACCATAATGTTCGATTATTCGAACAGCATGACCCGAACATTTGATGGCACCAACACGGTACGAGACCATAATAAGCCAACTGAAGTGCTGGCACCACGCTACGAATCTCGCGCCTATCAGGCCGCAGAGGCATTGCACAAAATGGTCGGTCAAATGATTGCAGAGGGTGGTCAGAGTAACACCTATATCCGTCTGGTTACCTTCAGTAGCGATGTACAAAAGCAGGGCTGGCTCACACTTGATGAGATATATGAGCAAAGCAAGCCGCCAGAGCTGAATGGTCGAGCATTGACCGACCGCACCTATCTGAACGAGGTATACAGCTATGTCGCCAAATGGTGCAATATTGATCGCGGCATTTATACCGATTATGCACTCGCCCAAGAAACCGTGATGGGCTCTGATAGAAAGCTCTCTTTCCCCTGGCAGGAGGCGATGGCCGAGGGCAAGACAGGCAAAGAGTATTGGGACATCCTGCGAACAGAGCAACCTGTTAAGAGCGTCAACACCATCTTCTTTATAACCGATGGAGAACCCAATCCCCAACCGGGTTCGGTTCCCGCTACAGACCTCAAACAACGTTGGGATGACTACGTACAAGCTCAGAATGCCAAAGTCTACAGCATAGGTATCGCTGTTGAGGGCAATGCCAAGGTTGATGAAGCCCTGCACAATATCGGTGATGAGGTAGTTTATGTTGACTCAAACGACAACCTTTCCCACTACCTTAACCACTTTGCCCCCAAGCCGATTAGTGGCGATCTGCTTGCCGGTTCGACTGATGCGGATGGAGATACACTGACTGTTGCACTGGCCACAGATCGCTTCTCACTGTTGGGCGCTGACCTTCACGACGTGAAAATTGACGGTCCGCTGGTAACCGATTCTCAGCTGGAAGATGGCAAACTGAGCCTCACAACTGCGTTCGGAGTCTTGGCCGTGGCCTCTAATGGTAGCTACAGCTTTACTCAGAGCGATGGCTCGCCACTATTGGATGGCCAGCAGGTGGATCTCCACTTCCAATTTCAAGTTGAGGATGGCCGAGGCGGTATCAGTGATAACGTCTTTACTCTGACCCTGACTGGAAGAAGCGTTGACCAAGCTCTCCCCGTTGAGGTAAATCCTCATACTCAAGCAGGTGATCAGCAAGACAACATCCTGACCGGAACAGATCAGGCAGATGTACTGTTAGGTCAGAGTGGCAATGACACCCTGCACGGGGGCGATGGTAACGATATTCTGCTGGGTGGCAGCGGAAGTGATCACCTCTATGGCAACCTTGGTAATGACATTCTTACTGGCGGTGCGGGTAATGACTTCCTAGCCGGTGGCTTAGGTAATGACATCCTGATAGGAGACCGGGGTGCAGATACCTTTATCTGGGGTCGCAGCGATATAGCGGCAGGTGTTGACAAAACGGACGTGATCCGTGACTTCTCAGTGGCTGAGCACGATACCCTGGACCTCGCTGACATATTGCCACCACAGGCTGACCACAACAGTATTGATAGTCTATTGCAGTACCTCAATGTTGAAGCCAAAAGCGATGGTGTCACTATTCATGTGGCTACAGAGGTAACGGATAAGTTTGATTTGCATATCGACCTGCAAGGCGTACAGATGGCAGAGTTGAGTACTCACTCAACGCAAACTCAGATCCTTGATGACCTGCTTCAGGCCAATATTATACATGTTTGATCCTTGTCTCTTGACATCATGAAAATCAAATGCCAGTCGTCATGACTGGCACTTGTTTTACTCGCCCAGAGAATCTCTTACTCAATCTGTTTAGCTTCACGCAATAGCCAACACCCCGCTCCGGCACCAGCCTGAGCGGGGTTTTCTTTATCCGCCATATCCCATCCACTCGGAGAAATCCTTGCGGCATCAACATGGATGAGTAACCGCATCACACCTTGAGGCGCTTGCCGTTCGCATCCACCACCTGCTCGCCATCCTCCATGGCGAAGGCCCCTTTTTGCTGATCGGGCAAAATATCGAGCACCAGTTCCGATGGGCGGCACAATTTGGTGCCAAGCGGCGTGACGACGATGGGCCGGTTGATGAGGATGGGGTGGGCCAGCATGGCATCGAGCAGTTCATCATCGCTGAAACGATCTTCCGCCAGCCCGAGTGCCTCGAAGGGGGGCACGTTCTTGCGCAGCAGATCCCGCACCGGCATGGCCATGGCGGCGATCAGCGCCACCAGCTGGTCACGGGAGGGGGGCGTCTCCAGATAGTGGATGACGGTGGGTTCCACGCAGCTGTTGCGGATCAGCGCCAGGGTGTTGCGGGAGGTACCGCATTCCGGGTTGTGATAGATGGTGATTGCACTCATTTGCGTGTCTCTCATTAATCAAGTGAATAGAAAATGGATAGCATCAGTTCGCGGCCATCTGTTAACGGCCGTCAGTTAGCGGCTTAGCCCCGCTTCGTACCAGGATTTGCTGGCGTTAACCACCCGCACCACCAGCAGCATGACCGGCACCTCGATCAGCACCCCGACCACGGTGGCGAGCGCCGCGCCGGAGTGAAAGCCGAACAGGCTGATGGCGGCAGCCACCGCCAGCTCGAAGAAGTTGGAGGCACCGATCAGGGCGGAAGGACAGGCGACCGAGTGCTTCTCCCCCACCTTGCGGTTGAGCCAGTAAGCCAGCCCGGAATTGAACAGCACCTGGATCAGGATCGGCACCGCCAACAGGGCGATAACCAGCGGCTGCTCGATGATGGCGTTACCCTGAAAAGCAAACAGCAGCACCAGAGTGAGCAGCAGAGCCACCACTGACCAGGGCTGGATGCGGGTCATGACGCCGTCAAAATGAGCCTCTCCCTTTTTCAGCAAGGCCTTGCGCAGCAGCTGGGCGATGATGACCGGAATGACGATATAGAGCACCACAGAGGTGAGCAGGGTATCCCACGGCACTATGATGCTGGAGACCCCGAGCAGAAGCGCCACCAGAGGGGCAAAAGCAAACACCATGATGAGGTCGTTCACCGCCACCTGCGACAGGGTGAAGTAGGGATCGCCGTTGGTGAGGCGACTCCAGACAAACACCATGGCGGTGCAGGGGGCCGCCGCCAGCAGGATCAGGCCCGCTACGTAACTGTCGAGTTGCTCCGCTGGCAGCCAGTCGGCAAACAGCTCGCGGATAAACAGCCAGCCGAGGAAGGCCATGGAGAAGGGCTTGACCAGCCAGTTGATAAAGAGGGTGACCCCAATGCCCTTCATGTGGCCCTTCACCTGATGCAGGGCGCCAAAATCGATCTTGAGCAGCATGGGGATGATCATCACCCAGATCAGTAGCCCCACCGGCAGGTTGACCTTGGCCACCTCCATGGCACCGATCGCTTTGAAGAGATCCGGCAACCCCTCCCCAAGCCCAATCCCTACCAGAATGCAGAGGGCGACCCAGGCGGTCAGATAACGTTCAAAAAAGCCGATGGCAGGCACGACCTTGGCATCACAGATTGCAGACATGATGACTCCCGGTGCTATTCGCTTGGGCACCTGAAATTGAAAATGTGCATGACTGATTACCCTGACAAGGCGCCGCCAGAGGATGTCGTAGCCGGTTACGCCTTGTTGCAGCAGGGCTGCGCAGGCAGAACATGGGGGGAACAGGCTGACTCGGCACGCAGCATGCCGCACGCCTCGGGATGACCGGCGCAGCACTCCTCGGTGAGGTAGACGATCACATCCAGCATCAGGGGGATATTGGCGCGGTAGCGCAGAAAGCGCCCCTCCTGCTCCACCGACAGCAGACCGGTGTTGAGCATCGCCTTGAGGTGAAACGAGAGGGTATTGGGGGCAATATCGAGCTCGCTGGCCAGTTCACCGGCGACCCGCCCCTCCAGCCCGGCCTTCACCAGCAGCCGCCATACATCGAGCCGGATGCCGGATGCCAGCGATTCAAAGACCTTGGTGGCCATCTCTTTGTTCATCTTCACTCCCCTTGGTGCGACCTTTCATTTCAACTATACAAGAATCATTGAAGTGATCAAGATGCGTACCGAAGCGAAGATAGGCGGTGCTGGCATCAAACCAGGCAGAAAGGGAAGTCCACGAGTGAACAACAGTAGCGGACGAGCACGCAGGGTTCATCGCAGATAAACAGACGCCCTCCAGAGGGAGGGCGTATCAGAGCGTTTGACCCGCCAGCACAGTCAGCGCTGTTGGGGCAATCAGACGAACGCGTGCCTTATTTGGTAGCAGGCACTGCGTTAAAGGTGAGCAGCGCCGCCTTGTTGGCATCGCTCAGAGTCAGCTGGTTGCCGTTGATGGAGTAGGTTGCCACCTTCTCCAGCTTTTGCAGGAACTCGGTCTCTTTGTTCATGGCGTCGCCGATGCACATCATGCGAGTAGAGCCCATGGCGCCCAGCGTCAAGACACCGTCACCCTGCTTGGTAATACCGCCAAAATAGCGGTTGCAGCCGCCCTTGCCCGCCACCTTGCCATCGATCACTTGCAGGGTGAAGGTATCACCGGTGGCGCCTTGCAGCTGCCAGCTGGATGCTTGCAGTTGGGCCATGCTGGAACCTGTTGCCATTGCGCAGCCTCCCAGTGCCAGCGCGGCCAGCAGAGTCAGTTTCTTGTTCATGGATTCACCTCTTAATGATTAGAGCCATCAATACGGCAGCCTGTTTATCATGGCTGGCGCCCATGCCAAAGGATTTTATTGTGATCTCCCTTCACTTTACTACCAGCTGGCATGTGCCATGCTTAGGCTCAGTTCCGGACCCAGGGAGGGGAAACGAATGGTCAAATCGCTCATCATCACACTGCTTGCAACCTGCGCCAGCATAGCCGCACAGGCCGCCGACTGGGCAGTGGTTCAGCCGCAATCCAACCCGTCTCTTTATGTCAAAAGTTACTCGGGTGTGCTGCTCAATGGCCATAGCCATCACAGCGACAGTTTTGATCTCTGGCTGGTCAATAGCGGCTATCAATATCCGGTGGTGGATGATGTGACCCTCTTTATGGAAGCGGGCCCGGCAGTGGCGGATCAAAATCGCACATCCGGTTTCAATATGAGTTCGGGGGTACGCTACCAGCTCTCTCCGGCATTCAATATCGGCAGCCAGATCAAGCATCTTGATCTCAACAAGGCCAGCACCCTGCTGGAGCTCAACTCCAGCCTGCTGCTGACCCCCAGACTCTCCCTCACCGCCAACTACGGCGTCAGCGCCATCACTGCCGATCAGGCGCTGAGCCTGGGGGTCGGTTTCAACTTCTGAATCAGATCAGCGGCGTGGCACTCACCACCACGCCGTTGCGATCCGCATAGACGTAATCCCCTTCGTGGATGGTCACACCGGCAAAACTGACCACAGCCCCCAGCTCTCCCAATCCCCGCTTCTCGGTCTTGACCGGACAGGCCGCCAGCGCCTTGACCCCGAGTGCCAGTGTCGCCAGAGTGCCCACATCCCGCGCCGCGCCGTGGATCAGGATCCCCTCCCACCCCTGCTCCACCGCCTTGACCGCCAGTTGATCGCCCAGCAGTGCTCGGCGCAACGAACCGCCCCCATCGATCACCATCACCTTGCCGTGACCGGGGCGGGTCACCAGATCCCGCACCAGACTGTTGTCTTCATAACAGGAGAGCGTTACGGCGCGACCATAAAAGAGGGTCTTGCCGCCAAAATCCTGAAACACCGGGTCGGCCACTTGCAGCAAGTCGCCATGTTGATCGCAGAGGTCGGGCAGGAGATCCAGCATGATTTGATTCCTTTCAGATGCATGAATGTGTTCATTATTTCATCAGGCAAGGTTTCTGGCAATCCAGAAGGATTCAATATTGCCCAAGCAAACTGCTGATTTATCCATCAATACTGGTGTCAGCCAGAGCTGTCCATCCTCCACCCAGTAGAGAGCATTCTGGCCAAAACGCGCAGCCAGCTGACGGGCTTGTGGCAGGGATAGCGCCACCGCAAGCGATGACTCCTGCCAGCGTTCGTCCGGGTCAGATCCCCAAAATGGCCCCACCACGGGCACCTGCAAATCCACTGTCAGATGGCGCCACATCGCCCGTTCCCGCCGCATATTGCGTCGTTGTGTGACCCACTGGCTGGCCGGATTCCAGGCTGTGATGATGGCAAAAGCAGACCACTCTGGTGGCTCAAATGGCGCGATAAAGCAGATTTTCTTGTAGTTTTCCCACAAATTCATGTCAATCACATGTTACATTCCATTACATTTTGTAGGGGCGAAAACCCGGTTCAGGCCAAGTATGATGCTGTTGTACCAGGGTTTGACCTATATCAAATCAGAGTTAAAAAGTTGCTATCTGACGGCAAAGAGTGTTGTTATGCTCCTGTTAACTGATAAAATGCGGCCACTTTCGTAATGGACGACCTTTCCAGGCTCTGCTCGACCAGACTTGTCGGGAACCTATGAGTGGCACAGGGATACTTGCCGGTACTGATGCCTAATTCGCGATATTCCGACCTGACTCTCATACCCAGGATGACGTAATAAATTTTCAGGATCAGTCAGGAAATCGGTTTGAAACGCCAAAGAGTGTTAAATTTAAGATAATTAACTGATAAGAATCTGGGAATACTCATGCAAACACCACACATTCTGATCGTCGAAGACGAGCTGGTCACACGCAATACCCTGAAAAGCATCTTTGAAGCGGAAGGCTACATCGTGCTCGAAGCCAACAACGGCGACGAGATGCACCAGGCCCTCACTTCCCACACCATCAATCTGGTGATCATGGACATCAACCTGCCGGGCAAGAACGGCCTGCTGCTGGCCCGTGAGCTGCGTGAGAACGACAACATCGCCCTGATGTTCCTGACCGGTCGTGACAACGAAGTGGACAAGATCCTGGGTCTGGAGATCGGCGCCGATGATTACATCACCAAGCCGTTCAACCCGCGCGAACTGACCATCCGTGCCCGCAACCTGCTGAGCCGCACCATGAACGTGGCTGCCGGTGGCGAAGAGAAGAAGCTGGTTGAGCGCTACCTGTTCAACGGCTGGGCGCTGGATATCAACAGCCGCGCACTGGTCAGCCCGACTGGCGACATGTTCAAGCTGCCGCGCTCCGAGTTTCGCGCCATGCTGCACTTCTGCGAAAACCCGGGCCAGATCCAGACCCGTGCCGAGCTGCTGAAGAAGATGACCGGCCGTGAGCTCAAGCCCCACGACCGTACCGTTGACGTGACCATCCGTCGCATTCGCAAACACTTCGAAAGCGTTAACGATACTCCGGAGATCATCGCCACCATCCACGGCGAAGGCTACCGTTTCTGTGGTGAGCTGGAGCAGGAATAAGCTCCCGCTACGCTGTTGATCTGAAAAGGCGCCTCGGGTGCCTTTTCTGTCTCTGCAATTTGCCTTAAAAGCTGAGAAACGGTGAGCGTGACGTCGAACGCCGCACAAGGCAGATGAAAAACAAAAAGCCCACTCGCAGGAGTGGGCTTTTTGTTTTGAAGCTGGAGCGGGCAGCGGGAATCGAACCCGCATCATCAGCTTGGAAGGCTGAGGTAATAGCCATTATACGATGCCCGCCTGGCATCTGAAATTTGGAGCGGGTGATGGGAATCGAACCCACGTATGCAGCTTGGGAAGCTACCGTTCTACCATTGAACTACACCCGCGTCAGGGCTCCTACTATATGCATTTTGCCGCCGAGCGCAATGGCGCCTTTGCCACTTTTTTCAATAAATCAATCTGTTCGGACAAGGATTGAGCAGACGGTTGCTTTTTCAATCAAACATTTTCAACACAGATAATTTACAAGGTTGCCAAGGCCAAACGGCAAGGATAGTCTTGCGCCACTCGACGCGAGGATGGTGGTAATGGATAAAAAAACGCAAAAACGTCTCTATGGCTGGTTGCGCAAGCAATCGAGTCACGGTCGCCGCTGGATCACGATATCCATCGCTTTTGGCCTTGGCCAGGGCATTCTTATGGTGGCGCAAGCCTGGCTGCTGGCGACCCTGTTGCACGGCTTTATCATCGAAGGCTCAACGCCTGAGCAATCCATCACGCTCTTTATTACCCTGCTGCTGGTGACGCTTGGCAAAGCGGCGCTGGCCTACGGCCGGGAAGTGGCCAGCTTCAAGGCGGGCAGCGCGGTGCGCCAGACCATCCGCCAGCTGGTGCTCACGCGCTTGAGTCGTCTCGGTCCTGCCTATATTCAGCGCCGTCCGGCCGGTAGCTGGACCAGCCTGTTGCTGGAACAGATTGAAAATATGCAGGATTTCTTCTCCCGCTATCTGCCGCAGATGGCCATCGCCGTCTTTATTCCGGTGGTCATTCTGGTGGCCGTGTTCCCGGTCAACTGGGCTGCGGGTCTGATCCTGCTGGGCACTGCGCCCCTCATCCCCATCTTTATGATCCTGGTGGGAGTGGGCGCCGCCGATGCCAACCGCCGCAACTTTCAGGCGCTGGCCCGTCTCTCCGGCCACTTCCTCGATCGCCTGAAGGGGCTGCGCACGCTGCAACTCTTTATGCGGACCCAGGCAGAAGGTGACGCCATTCGCGACGCCTCGGAAGATTTTCGCGAGCGCACCATGGAAGTGCTGCGCCTTGCGTTCCTCAGTACCGCCGTACTGGAGTTCTTCGCCGCCATTTCAGTCGCGCTGGTCGCCGTCTACTTCGGCTTCTCTTATATCGACCATCTGAACTTTGGTAGCTATGGGGTCAAGGTCACCCTCTTTACCGGCCTGTTCGTACTGTTTCTCGCCCCCGAGTTCTACGCCCCGCTGCGAGAACTCGGCGCCCACTACCACGCCAAGGCGCAGGCTATCGGCGCTGCCGAGCAGCTGCTTGAATTCCTCGAAGCCGAGGTGAGCGAACCGGCCGCAGGCATGGCGCCGTTCCATGCCGACAGCCCGGTCAAGGTAGAAGCAAAAGGCCTTGAAGTGCTGAGCGCCGAGGGCAAGGTGCTGGTCGGCCCCATCGACTTCACCCTGGAAGCCGGTTCGCGTACCGCCCTCATCGGCGTCAGCGGCGCAGGCAAAAGCTCGCTGGTCAACGCCCTGCTCGGCTTTGCCCCCTATCGCGGTGAGCTCAAGGTCAACGGGCAGGAGCTCGCCACCCTCGACATGAGCCAGTGGCGCCTGCAGCTGGGCTGGCTCTCGCAGAACCCGCAGCTGTTCCACGCCTCCTTGCGCGACAACCTGCTGCTGGCCAAACCGACGGCCAGCGACGCCGAGCTGGAAGATGCCCTGAAACGGGCGCAGGCGTGGGAGTTTGCCATGGAGAAGGGGCTCGACTATCCGGTCGGCGATCAGGCAGGTGGCCTCTCGGTCGGTCAGGCCCAGCGCCTCGCACTGGCGCGAACCCTGCTCAAATCAACCCAGCTGATGGTGCTCGATGAACCGACCGCCAGTCTGGATCGCCACTCCGAACGCGCCATCATGACCACCCTCGAGCAGGCGATGGCTGGCCAGACCCTGCTGATGATCACCCACCGCCTCGACCAGCTTACCAAGATGGACAAGATAATGGTGCTGGCCCGCGGCCAGCTGGTGGAGCAAGGCAGCTTCCAGCAACTTAGTTCTGGGCAGGGGCCTTTTGCCCGCCTGCTCTCCCAACGTTCCGGAGGTTCTCTCGATGAGTGATCTGTTGCCGTTTCTGCGCCTCTATCGCCAACACTGGCTCAGCCTCACCATTGGCTTGCTGCTGGCGCTGGTGACCCTGGCAGCCGGCATGGGGCTGCTCTCCCTCTCCGGCTGGTTCCTCTCTGCCGCCGCCGTGGCGGGGATGACAGTTGCGACGACCCATGCCTTTAACTACATGACCCCCGCGGGCGGGGTGCGCTTCTTCTCCATCGTTCGTACCGCCGGTCGCTGGGGTGAGCGGGTGGTGAGCCACGATGCCACATTCCGGGTGCTGACCCGACTGCGGGTCTGGTTCTGGCAAAAACTCTCGCCGCTCTCCACCGGTACCCTGGCCGGTTTTCGTCAGGCGGATCTGCTCAACCGACTGGTGGCCGACATTGATGCGATGGATCACGTCTATCTGCGTCTGATCACCCCCATAGGCGCGGCCCTGCTCAGCACCGCCGGACTGGTCTTCTTCCTGTCGTTTTTCGACAGCCGCCTCGCTTTGTCCCTCGGCGCCATTCTGCTATTTGGGATGATCGCCCTACCGCTGGTGTTCTACTTCCTCGGCCGTCGCCCCGGTCAGGCACTGATCGCCGAAAAGGCCAGCCTGCGCACCCGCATGGTGGACTATCTGGATGGTCAGGCCGAACTGCAGATGTTTGCCGCCGCCCCCAAGGCGCTGGTTGAGCTGCAACAGGCCGAACAGGCGCTGCTCACCGCCCAGGCCCGCATGGCCAAGGTGAGCGGGCTGGCCAACTTCTCGGTGCAACTGCTGAGCGGCTGGACCCTGACCCTGATGCTCTGGCTGGCCGGTCATGGAGTGGCGGGCGCTGCGCCCGACCCCATCACCGCACTAATGGTCTTTGCCACCCTGGCAAGCTTCGAGGCACTGATGCCGCTGGCCGGCGCCTTCCAGCACCTCTCCACCAGCCTCACCTCGGCCCGTCGTTTGAACGAGATCCTGCAAGAGGCAAAAGCCCCCGTGTGGGGCGATGAGCAGACCCACGCCACCGCAGGCGCGCTGCAGATCAATGACCTCTATTTTGGCTACCCCGGCAACCCGCAGCCAGTGCTGCGTGGCTGCACCCTGCAACTGCATGCCGGTGAGAAGCTGGCGCTGCTGGGCCAGACCGGCTGCGGCAAATCGACCCTGATGGGGCTGCTGACCCGGGAATGGAGCCCGCAAGCGGGCAAGATCCTGCTGGGTGGCAAGCCGCTCACCGACTACAGCGAAGGGGCGCTGCGCGCCTCCATCTCGGTAGTAAGCCAGCGGGTGCATCTGTTTGCGGATACCCTGCGCGGCAACCTCAAGCTGGCCGCCCCGACCGCCACTGACGATCAGCTGATTGCGGTGCTGACCCAGGTCGGACTGGCCAATCTGCTGGAAGATGAGGCGGGCCTCAACGCCTGGCTCGGTGACGGCGGCCGCCCCCTCTCCGGTGGTGAGCGTCGCCGTATCGGCATCGCCCGCGCCCTGCTGCACGATGCGCCGCTCTGGCTGCTGGACGAACCGACCGAAGGGCTCGACAGTCAGACCGAGCGGGAGATCATGGAGCTGCTGTTCCGGCTGGGTGCAGATCGCACCTTGCTGCTCATCTCCCACCGTCTGCTGGGGATGGAACAGATGGATCGGATTGCCCTGATGGAAGAGGGACAGATCCGCCTCTGCGCCCCGCACGACGAGCTGCTGGGGGATGATTACTACCGCAGCCTTTACCAACGGCTGGCTCCTGTTTGAGATATGACAGGTAGGAGGTGGGGTGCCTCTGGCTGTGCGCCCCACCACTACATGAGCGGCTGGCGGATGATGACTCCCCCAATCAATCTCTACCAACGGCTGGCTCCTGTTTGATATCAGCCTGATATCAGGCTGATGGGGGTCACACCCTGACAACCGGGCGCAAAACGGGGCTGGTCGCCGCAGGCGGCTGGCCCCTATAATGTCCCCCTCATTATTCAACAAGATGCCGACATGGAGCGCCTGCGCATTTCTACTGTCCTCATCACCGACACAAGATACGAGACGATGAAACGCCTGATCCTGATGATGCCCCTGATTGCCTCCGGCTGTGCCAACTACGCCTTCAACAGCAATCTGGATAAAGAGAACTTCGACGAATATTTCAAACCCGGTAGCGTGCGCATCTACGAACAGGATGAGCTGGCCAACCTCAACTACCTCTACCTAGGCACCATCGAGGGCGAGTCCTGCCAGGCCGATGCCAACCAGCCGGTGCCCAACGCCGGTGAAGCGCGCACCCTGGCCCGCCGCCGCGCCGCCGACATGGGCGGCAACGGCGTCACCATCGACAAATGCGCCGAGTTCAGCGACACCCCGGGCTGCCTGAAACAGGTGATCTGCTACGGGCAGGCGCTGAAAGTGGCCGAAGAGAAGTAACCCGCTGTCATGGCCCTCGCTATCGTTCGCCTTGGCAGCCCGCGCCTGCCCGATGAGGGGCTGCGGATCGGCACGGTGCGCCGCCCGCCCCGCGGCGTCCCCAAAAGCGAATTTGCCAGCCAGCATTGGTACGATGTCTGGTTTCCCAACCTGGCCCCCAGCAACGAGACCATGAAGCTGGGGCAGGCAGCCGAGACGCCCGCCCAGTGGGCGGCGTTTGGCAAACAGTACAAGGCCGAGATGGCGCAACCTGCCGCCAGGCATGAGCTGGCGCTGCTGGCCGCCCTCTCCCACACCACCAACCTATCGGTGGGTTGCTACTGCGAGCAGGAGTCCCGCTGCCATCGCACCATTTTGAAAGAGCTGCTGGTAGGCGCGGGCGCCGCCATTCGCTAACTCGGTGAGCGACAGCGATGGGATGGGGAATCGCGTCAGCCTGTATATTCGGCAACCATCAGGCATGGATAGACAGAGAGGGCATCCCGCGGATGCCCTCTCTCGTTGTATTCACACCTGCCGCGCCACGCTCGGTAGCAGAGGCTCGATGCCCCCTCTCCTATTGCAGACTGGGCTCCAGCAGCTGCTGCCGTAACGAAGTCTCCTCGGCCTGAGTCATGGCATGTTCCGCCACCCCGGCGGCAGGCTCGATGGCCAGCCAGTGGGCAAGGTCGGCGGCGGTCTCCTCCAGCGGCCGGAAGTTCAACCCGTGGACGATGGCCGCCTCCGCGCTTATAGAGCCGTAACCGGCAAACTCCACCTGCGCGCAGGGCAAAAGGGTGGGATAGCTCTGCCAGGGCTCGATTCCGGCCGCCATCAGGGTCGACCAAGGCAGCCACTCGGGCTGGATGGGGCGGGCGGGCTGCAACCGGGCTCTCAGCCGCTCCAGCCAGTCGCAGAGAGTAATGCCGGGCTTGAGCAAGTTGAAGATGCCCGATAGCTGCTGCTCGGCCGCGCGCAACACAAACTCGGCGCAGTCACGCACATCGAGATACTGCAAGCGATCCTCGCCACTGCCCGGCAGCAACCAGGGCCCACCCTGCTGCACCCGCTTAATCCACCAGGCCATGCGACCGGTGGGATCATGGGGGCCGCACAGCACGCCCGGGCGCAGGATGCAAAGCCGCTCATCCCAACGGGCGCGATACTCCTGCTCGCACAACACCTTGAGCGGGCCATAGTCAGTGGGCATTTCCCCTTCGGGGATAGAGTGCAGCGGCGCCGACTCATCCATTCCGGGCATTGAGAAATCGCGATAGACGCTGATGGTGGAGATAAAGATCAGCCGCTCACAGCGCCCGAGCAAAGCTGCCGAGAGGCTCGCCGCCTGCTCGGGGCGATAGCAGCAGGTATCGATGACGAGATCCCACTGCAACCCGGCCCCTTGCAGGGCGCTCAGGCTCTTGTCCCTGTCGCCGGTGAGCTGCACCAGATCGCGCCAGTCCGGATGCTGGTGCAGGCCACGGTTGAACAGGGTCACTTCATGGCCCCAATCCAGTGCCAGCGCGGTGAGGTGGCGCCCCAAAAAGCCGGTGCCACCGATAATCAGCAGTTTCATCCCTCTCCCTCCCTTCGGCGCGAGTGCGCACATTTCATCCTGACACGCCAGTTGCCTCCACCCTACGCAACTTGACGGTATGGCACAGCCCCCGACTGGCCGGGATGGGACAGGGATCACGGCAACGCCGCAGAAAAGGGCGTAATGAGGCCAAGCCTGCGTTTTGGGGCCGCCTGTGCTAAATTGCCGGGGTTTTCAGTCAGGATCCGCCATGAAGTTCGAAATCGACACCCTCGGGATCATCCGCTCTCCCTACAAGGAGAAGTTCGCCATCCCCCGCCAGCCCGGTCTGGTCAAATCGGCCCGCGCCCACCTCGAGCTGCTCCCCCCTTACGATCAGCCGGATGTGCTGCGCGGCATCGAACAGTTCTCCCATCTGTGGCTAAGCTTCGTCTTTCACCAGACCATGGCGCAGGGCTGGCACCCGACGGTGCGCCCGCCGCGCCTTGGCGGCAACGAACGGGTCGGCGTCTTTGCCACTCGTTCTACCTTCCGCCCCAATCCCCTCGGCCTCTCGGTGGTCGAACTGCACGGGGTCGGCCGCGAACGGGGCAAGCTGTGGCTGGAGCTGGGGGCGGTGGATCTGCTCGATGGCACCCCCATCGTCGATATCAAGCCCTACATTCCCTATGCCGACAGCCTGCCGGATGCCCGTGGTGGTTTTGCCCCCGACGCTCCCACCCCGCCGCTGGCGGTGAGCTTCAGTGCCGAGGCCGAGCAGCAACTGCAACCCTGGCTCAAGGCCCATCCAGAACTGCGCCAGCTGGTGAGCGAAGTGCTGGCGCAAGATCCGCGCCCGGCCTACAAGAAGGACAAGCCCGATGAGAAGGAGTACGGGGTGCGGCTGTTTGACTGCAACGTCCGTTTTCGCATCAGCGAGCCGGATTGCGTGGTGCTGGCCATCGAGCCCGCCTGAACCTGGGCGGGCCGACATCACGGATGCTATTTCACGCCTTCTTCACATCACAAGGGGCTTAATGAGCCTGTAAATTGTGTGGCATTGATCAGACTATCCCCCCGGTTGCCAGTGCTACCATGCAGACAGCAGAGGGCATCTCCTCTCTGACTGATGCCAGCGGCAGGCTATCGATGTATGGCAAGCATGGTAGCTCTGCTGTTGCCGCCAAGGGATCTGGCCTCGCCCCGACACGCTTGAGTGCGGGGATGCCACACGGATGTGACAGCACTTCGAAGGAACAAACCTATGCTGATGAACAGTGAACAACGTTATGGCACCCTGAATATCGGGCTGCACTGGCTGACCCTGTGGGCCATGATCGCCGTCTACGCCCTGATCGAATTTCGCGATATCTTCCCCAAAGGGGACCCTGGCAGGGACCTGATGAAGGAGTGGCACTTTATGCTGGGGCTGCTTATCTTCGCCCTGGTGTTTGTCAGACTGGCCCTGCGCTGGATGAGCCCGACACCCCGCATCGTGCCCGAGCTCTCCCCGGTCATGCACAAGCTGGCAAAACTGGCCCACCTCGCCCTCTACGGTTTTCTGATTCTCACCCCGCTGTTTGGCTGGCTGCTGCTGAGCGCCGCGGGTAAGCCCATCCCCTTCTTCGGGCTTGGGCTGCCTACCCTGCTCTCCCCCAGTCCGGACCTCAAGGGGCTGATCAAGGAGGTGCACGAGACGCTGGGTAATATCGGTTACGCCCTGATCGGTCTGCACACGGTGGCCGCCCTCTATCACCACCATATTCTCAAAGACAACACCCTCGCCAATATGCTGCCGCCGCGCCGCAGCTAACGGGTAACAGAAAAACGCAGAGGGGGCCATCGTGGCCCCCTCTGTTATCTGAACGCCCCCCAGCGACCGTCATGCTATCGACAACATCGGACTATGGTTAAACGACCAGTTGCCGCGAACTCTGAAGTCCCACTGATTCAGTCCCGATACAGCCGGGATGCATTAGGATTCGAATTGACTCGAAGCGACATACACTTTCTAATTGGCAGCCTGGATCCCTATGACCGCTCACATCATGAAAATTCTGTTGGTCGAAGACGACAAGCTGCTCAATCACCACCTCTCCTCTCTGCTGACCGAAGCCGACAATCAGGTCTACAGCACCGACCAGGCCGGGATTGCACTGCACTACGCCGCCGACTATCCCATTGATGTGGCCATCATCGACCTCGGTCTGCCCGATATGGACGGCCTGCAACTGATCCGGCAACTGCGCGAACGGCAGATCCCCTTCCCCATCATTGTGCTGACCGCCCGTGGCAACTGGCAGGACAAGGTCGAAGGACTGGAAGCGGGTGCTGATGACTATCTGGTCAAACCGTTCCAGAAAGATGAGCTGCTGGCCCGACTCAATGCGCTGGTGCGCCGCAGCGCCGGCTTTATCTCGCCCAGGGTGAAGGCCGGTGATTACGAGCTGGATCTCTCCCGCAAGGAGCTGACCATCGCCGGAGAAGTGGCGGTGCTCACCAGCTTTGAATACCTCATTCTGGAGTACCTGATGCGTAACGCCCGTCAGGTGGTCTCCAAGCAGCAACTGCTCGACCAGCTCTACGGCGACGGCGAAGGGGACCCCAACACCATCGAAGTAATGGTGAGCCGCCTGCGCAAGAAGCTGGATCCGGAGGGGACGATTCAACCCATCTCCACCATCCGGCGTCAGGGTTACATCTTCAACCTCTCCTGTAACTGATGCAGTTTCATCTGCCGCGCCCCATCAAGATGATCCGCAGCTCACTGCACATCAAACTGCTGCTCAGCTCGCTGCTGGTCATCGCGCTGAGCATGGGGTTTGCAGTCTACGCCCTCTATCTTGGCCACGTCGAGGAGCAGACCCAGAAGGCCAGCGCCCGGATGCAGGAGAACCTGGCCAAGCTGTTTTCCTCCACCGAGCCGGATGACAAGGGGTCGAACGTCGAGCTGGGACGGATATCCCGTGGTGCGGGGGATCGCGACCTCGATACTCTGATCTGCCGCGCCGATGGCGATCTGGTCTGGTCGAGCCTCCATATGCCGGAGGTGATCAAGGCCAAACAGACCATTTGCGGCGATCTGATGAAGTATCTGGGGGGGATGGATCTCGACTACTTCTTCAAGAAGCACACCATCAAGAACGGCGAGAGCTACTTCGTCTACAGCCTGCGGTTTATCCGCAATCCCGGCAGCGGCACCACCGCCTACTACGTGGTGATGATCGACTCGGCCAAACGCTATCACGAAGAGTCCCGCACCTACCTCTACCAGACTGCCAAACAGGCGCTGCTCGCCTATATGCTGCTGGCCGGGCTGCTGCTGCTCACCACCTTCTGGAGCCTCAGCTCCCTGCGCACCATCGCCCGTCAGATCGACGATATCCGGGCCGGCAAGCGCGATGACCTCTCGAGCGATTTTGAGCGGGAGCTGGCCCCGCTGACCGACTCCATCAACCAGCTGCTGGAAAACGAACGCCAGCAGACCCAGCGCTACCAGCACGCCCTCAACGATCTCGCCCACAGCCTGAAAACCCGGCTGGCGCTGATCCAGATCACCACCCGCGAAGTGAAGCTGGGGCGGGAGATCCACGACAACATCAACGAGCAGATCCTCACCATGGATCAGATGATCCAGTATCAGCTCCGACGGGCCGTGACCGGCCGCCAGCGCCTTGCCAGCAAGGGCACCGAACCGGTGCCGCTGATTGAAAAACTGCTGGCCAGCCTAACCAAGGTCTATCGCCACAAGAAGCTGCAAACCCACTTCAAGTTCGACGATGACGCCCTCTTCCACGGCGAACAGGGCGACTTGATGGAGCTGATGGGTAACCTGCTCGACAATGCTTGCAAGTTTGCCATCAGCGAAGTGAAGGTGACAGTGCGCCGCCATCTCGAGCGGCTGCGTATCGAAGTGGAAGATGATGGCCCGGGTATCGATCCGGCCAAATCGGAACAGATCTTCCAGCGTGGCGTGCGGGCAGACAGTTCACCCGGTCAGGGCATAGGTCTGGCGGTGGTGACCGAAATCGTCCACAGCTACGGCGGCCAGATCCGGGTCGATGAATCCCCCCTCGGCGGCGCCCGCTTTACCCTGGATCTACCCTAACACCGGATAGGCCCGACCACGGGCCATCTGCCACCCGCTGCACTGCCCTACCCAGGGTTAAAAACTCCTGCCTGACACCACCCAATTCAGCAATATGCTATCGAGATGCTTGAGATGTGAGGCATCTCGGTTAAGCTATGTCCGACTCGTTTGTTAACCATTTGATGGACCTGTAATCGCACTATGGAAAACATGTTTGAAAGATTGATGTACGCATCCCGCTGGATCATGGCCCCCATTTATCTTGGGCTCAGCCTCATACTGCTGGCACTGGGAGTGAAATTCTTTCAGGAGATCCTCCATATCCTGCCCAACATACTGGAGATGAAAGAGGTGGATCTGGTGCTGGTCACACTGTCGCTGATCGATATCACCCTGGTGGGGGGACTTATCGTGATGGTGATGTTTTCCGGCTATGAGAACTTCGTCTCGCGCCTCGATGTCGGGGATGAGAGCGACAAACTGGTGTGGCTCGGCAAGCTCGATGCCGGCTCCCTGAAAAACAAGGTCGCCGCCTCCATCGTCGCCATCTCCTCTATTCACCTGCTCAAGGTGTTTATGAATGCCGAGAACCTCCCCAACGACAAGATCAAGTGGTACCTGCTGATCCACATCACCTTTGTCCTCTCCGCCTTTGCCATGGGTTATCTGGATAAACTGACCCGCAAATAGGGGCTAGCCTTGCCATAAACGGCCACCGCAAGGTGGTCGTTGGTCTTGGGTTTAGCAACATGAATCAGATACCATGGCTCCCACACCACACATACCCTCCTGCATTTTTCAAGGAAACCAGATGGGAAATATTGTGTTACAGGGATTTATTATTGTGCCGCCCTCAGAGTTGACGATGGTCAAAGCAGAGCTCGCCACTCATATCGGTTTAACCCGTGCCGAATTGGGCTGCCTGATCTTTAAGGTGACTCAAGATCCTCTCAATCCCTGCCGCTTCGATGTCTATGAAGAGTTTGCTGATCAGGCGGCTTTTCAAGCGCACCAAGCCAGAGTCAAATCCTCTCGCTGGGGGAAAATAACCGTCAATGTCGAGCGACACTATACGGTAACAGGGATTGCATAAATCACAGCCTTGTCATTTTGGCCAAGGTGGCGAACTGGGAGTGGTGCAGAACTCTCCCTCCTCTCGCTACCACAAATGCCCGATTACGCTGTGCTTATCGAGCCTGCGTTACTTCCACTCTTTGTAATTGAGGCCACTATGATCCGCTCATTGTCCGCCACTGATCTGGATGCCGCCGTCGAGCTCTGGTATCAGGCATCGGTGCAAGCCCACAACTTTATTCCTGCAGCCTTTTGGCATGAGCAACGAGCAGAGATGCGGGACATCTACCTGCCCGCCAGCAAGAGCTGGGGCTATGAGGAGGATGGCCAGCTGCTGGGCTTTATCTCCTGGTATCAGGGGTCTGTTGCCGCGCTGTTTATCTCCCCAGATCAGCAGTCACGCGGGCTGGGCCATCAACTGCTCGAACACCTCAAAGCCCAATATCACCGGCTCGAGTTGACGGTCTACGCCGAAAATGAGCAGGCGCGGCGCTTCTATTGCCGCAACGGTTTCAAAGAGGGTGAGCAGCAGTTGTGCGAGCATAGCGGCCACCCCGAGCTGGTGATGCATTGGCAGAAGACTCACAAATAGCATCATCAAAAGATGCGCCTTCGCCCACTACTTTAATTTTAATTAACCAGTTTCATTAACATATTTACACCTCAAGGAAAGTAACATGATAAATAAAATGTTTTTTCTAGTATCAATGGCTTTAAGCGTCAACAGCTATGCCAATCAACATAAAATAATTGGCGTATGGGAATTTAAAATGCCTGATTCAAACTGTTTTGAAGTTCGTGATTTTCGAAATGGTGGTGTTCTATTTAGTCATGCGGCTGATCAGCAGCTAGAATCAAAATATATTGTTTATGAAAAGCCATCATCTGCTGGGTTTTATAAGATGGAAGAGCATATTTTAAAAGATAATGGTGGGCATGACTGTTTAGATATGCCTATGCCAGACCTTAACGATTACGTTTTTTATCTTAAATTTTCTGCATCAGGTAATGAACTGTTAATGTGTTTGGAAGAGAAGTATGAAGCCTGTCTTGGTCCTTATGTCAGAAGGTCACAGGAAGATACGTCTAGCGATAAAAATTAGTCTACTCATGCATTCTAACATCTATCCCTCATTGTATTCTCTTGTTTACCGATGAAATGTCGTTTAGAACAACCTAGCAGAATAGAATCCCCAAAACAATGGCAGATAAAACTTGCCTGTTTTGTGGCCGCCTTGAATGCCATGACGGCATTCTCTACAATGACCCACTTTATTATTCATTTCGGGTTATATCGATGAGCGATACCAGCACCAAACCGGCTCTGCCGGATCACCTCTCCTGCAATCCCCGCAGCCCTCACTATGTGGCCGCCTGCTTCGAGCACCCGATCGGTATTCGCCTGAACGGCAAAGAGCGCACCGATGTCGAGGAGTACTGCATCAGCGAAGGTTGGGTGAAGATCCCCTCCCCCAAGGCGCTGGATCGCCGTGGTCAGCCCATCCTGATCAAACTCAAAGGCACCGTTGAAGCCTTCTACAGCTAATCAGCGCGCTGCTGCTTGATAAACAACAAGGCCACCCTCGCGGTGGCCTTGTTGTTTCCGGTATTGGTACTGGCGTCAGCGTTATCTTAGCGGCACCCACCAGCCCACATTTCTCGCTGGGCAGCTCTTATACCCCCATCCGGTCGCGCAGGGTGTACCAGGCGGCGCCCGCGGCGGTAAAAGGGATACGGAACAGGCGGCCACCCGGGAAGGGGTAGTGCGGCAGTTTGGCAAAGGCATCGAAGCGCTCGGCCTGACCGCTCAGCACCTCCGAGAGCAGCTTGCCCGCCAGATGGGTGCAGGTGACACCGTGACCACTATAGCCCTGCATGTAGTAGATGTTGGGGCCGATGCGACCAAATTGCGGCAGCCGCGACAGGGTGAGCAGGAAGTTGCCGGTCCAGGTGTACTCCACCTTGACGTCGGCCAGCTGCGGGAAGGTCTTGAGCATCTTGGGGATGATCAGCCGCTCGATATCCGCCGGATCTCGCGCGCCGTAGACCACGCCGCCGCCATAGAGCAGCCGATGATCGCCGGAGGTACGGTAGTAGTCGAGCAGGTAGTTGCAATCCTCCAGACAGTAGTTTTGTGGCAACAGCGAGCGAGCCCGCTCCTCCCCCAGCACTTCGGTGGCGATCACCTGGGTGCCGCAGGGCATGCTCTTGCCCGCCAGCTCGGGCACCAGATTGCCGAGATAGGCGTTGCCCGCCACCACCACAAAGCGTGCCTTCACCGCCCCTCTGGCGGTCTTGACCAGTGCGGGCTGCCCCGGGGTAATGCTGGTGACGGCGGACTGCTCGAAGATCTGCCCCCCCTGGATGCGGATCGCTTCGGCTTCTCCCAATGCCAGATTGAGGGGGTGAATATGGCCACCGCTCTTGTCGAGCAGGGCGCCGACGTAGCGATCGCTCGCCACCACCTCGCGCACCCCCTTGGCATCGAGCAGCTCCAGCTGGTCATTGCCCCACTTCTGCCAGCGGGCATATTGGGACTTGAGCTCGTGCAGTTGCTTCTCGGTCTCGGCGGCAAAGACGCCCCCCTGCTGCAGATCGCACTGGATGTTGTAGCGCTTGATCCGCTCGCGGATGATCTGGCCTCCCTCAAACAGCATGGAACCGAGCAGCCTGGCCTGATCCGGCGGGCAGTTCGCTTCTATGGTGTCGATGTCGCGGCTGTAGGAGTTGACGATCTGGCCGCCGTTGCGGCCGCTGGCGCCAAAACCGACCCGGGCCGCCTCCAGCACCACTACCTTGTAGCCCTTCTCCACCAGATGCAGGGCGCTGGAGAGGCCGGTATAGCCCGCCCCGATGACGCAGACATCGCACTCCAGCTGCTCGGTCAATGTCGGGTAGGGCGCGTGTTTATTGGCGCTGGCTGCATAGTAACTGTTTACATGTTCGGTCATGATCCCTGTTTCCTTACCGGTTCGGTTGCCAAACTACTGCCTAGATTAAAAACTGGCCGGGGTGTGGGCGCTGACGATGCGACAGATCTCCCCCGACGGATTGCTGAAACTGTGGGGCTCGCCGGTGTCAATCACATAGCTGTCACCCGCCTCCAGCGGATAACGCTGGCCCGCCACCGTCAGGACCACAGATCCCTCCAGCACAGTGCCAACCTCCTCCCCCTGATGTTTCACCAGACCGCCGGTGTCGGTGCCGGGGGGATAGGTCTCCAGCATAAAGCCGAGCTGGCGGCGGTTGTTGCCGTTGTGCACCAGCTTAAGGGAGACCCCCTGACTGCCCAGCTCGATCAACTGATCAGCCTTGATCACCACCTCCGGGGTGCGGCTCTCCTCCTCGGCGAAGAAGCGCGACAGCGGCAGGCCATAGACGGTGAGCAGCTTTTGCAGGGAGGCGACCGAGGGGCTCACCTTGTCCTGCTCGATCATGCAGATGGCGCCGTGGGTCAGGCCGCTCAGCTCGGCCGCCCGCCGCTGGGAGAGCCCCAGCTGATGGCGCACCACCGCCAGCCGTTCTCCCATGGTATGCGCCCCGGCGTCTGCCGCACCCAGTCCACGGGCCACGCTCTCCCTGCTCTGTGGCCCGCTCATGGCAAGCCCCCTCTTGCTGCGCTATCTCTGCATCCTTGCATCATCAGCCTCCCCTGCTCGCGCGTGATCACATAGGTTCATGCGCTGCCTATTTACCCTACTGGTTAAAATAGCCGACCAGCTTTCCCTTGCCGTTCACTATGTTACACAACGCAACCGTTCATTATTTTGCACACCCAATTTCACCACTCTCCATCACACATCCCGTCTTGACGAGGTAAACTGGGCTACACAGCCCATTTTCTAGCACGCAGCACACCAACAATTCAAATATATTTAACACTTGAAAAACATTTCAGCTCAATTTATGGTCTTCCTGTGCTTATTATTTTATACGGCAGCGACGCAGGAAGGGTCGGCTCACTCCGGCAACCAGCTGCTCTGACCCACACTCGAGGCTTCTCATGTCAGGAACAACATCCCACTCCAGCTTGATCACATCCCGCGCCTACATAGATGGACAGTGGTGCCACGCCGCCAGCGGCCGCACCTTCGAGGTGACCAACCCCGCCAGCGGGGCCGTCATTACCCAGGTGCCCGACATGGATGCCGAGGATACCCGCCGCGCCATCGCAGCCGCCCACGCGGCGCAACCCGCCTGGGCAGCGCTGACCGCCAAGGAGCGCAGCAACAAGCTCTACGCCTGGTTTGCCGCCATCACCGCCCACAGCGACGAGCTGGCCCGCATCATGACCTGCGAGCAGGGCAAGCCGCTGACGGAAGCCAAAGGCGAGGTGGCCTACGGCGCCAGCTTTATCCAGTGGTTCGCCGAAGAGGGCAAGCGCGCCTATGGCCGCACCATCCCGGGCTTTAGCGGCGACCGCCGATTGGCCACCATCAAGCAGCCGGTGGGCGTGGTCGCCGCCATCACTCCGTGGAACTTCCCCATTGCCATGATCACCCGCAAAGCGGGCCCGGCGCTGGCCGCCGGTTGCACTATCGTCATCAAACCTGCCGCCGAGACCCCGCTCTGCGCGCTGGCACTGGCGCTGCTTGCCGAGCAGGCGGGCATCCCCGCTGGTGTCATCAATATCGTCACCAGCCATCAGGCGAGCGCGGTGGGCAACGAGCTGTGCAGCAATCCGGTGGTGCGCAAGCTCTCCTTCACCGGCTCTACCCGCATCGGCAAGCTGCTGATGCGCCAGTGCGCCGACACCATGAAAAAGCTGTCGCTGGAGCTGGGTGGTAACGCCCCCTTTATCGTCTTTGATGACGCCGACCTTGATGCGGCGGTAACCGGGGCGCTCGCCTCCAAATACCGCAACGCCGGGCAGACCTGTGTCTGCGCCAACCGCATTCTGGTGCAGGCCAGCGTCTATGACGCCTTCGCCGAGAAACTGACCGCCGCCGTCAGCACCTTCAAGGTGGGGGATGGCATGGCAGAGGGCACCCAGATCGGCCCGCTGATCAACCCGGCTGCCGCCAGCAAGGTGGCCGAGCTGGTGCAGCAATCGGTCGCCGCCGGTGCCGAGCTGCTGCTGGGGGGCGAAGCCCACCCCGCCGGCCCGCTCTTCTACCAGCCCACCATTCTGGGCAAGGTGGCTAAAACCAACCCCATCCTGCAGGAGGAGATCTTCGGCCCAGTCGCCCCGCTGGTGCGCTTCGAGACCGAGGCCGAGGCCATCGCCATTGCCAACGACACCCCTTATGGCCTGGCCGCCTACTTCTATGGCCGCGATATCGCCCGGGTGTGGCGCGTTGCGGAGCAGCTTGAATACGGCATGGTCGGCATCAACGAGGGGATCATCTCCACCGAGCTCGCCCCCTTTGGCGGCATCAAGGAGTCGGGTCTGGGCCGCGAAGGGGCTGCCGAGGGGCTGGAGGAGTATCTGGAGACCAAATACCTCTGCTTTGGTGCCATTCGCTAAAGCAGCAACACAGAGACAACAGGCCGCCGAATGTGCCCGATGGGCTGTGCGGCGGTAATGGGCGCCAGATCGCCCGCCACACATTCATTCAGGGAATATCGGGGGCTGCGGCCCCTCAGGGAGGAAAGATGAGTCAGTCAGAATCAAACAAGGCGTGGCAAGCGCGCCGCGAAGCGGCCGTGGTCAACGGCGTTGGCACCCTGCTGCCGGTCTTTATCGACCGGGCGATAAATGCCGAACTGTGGGATGTGGAGGGCAACCGCTACATCGACTTTGCCTCCGGCATCGCCGTGCTCAACACCGGCCACAACCACCCCAAAGTGGTGACGGCAGTGCGTGAACAGCTGGAAAAATTCAGCCACACCTGTTTTCAGGTCACCCCGTACCCGGGCTATATCGAGCTTGCCGAAAAGCTCAACGCCCTGGTGCCCGGCCCGACCCCGAAACGCACCCTGTTTCTCTCCACCGGCGCCGAAGCGGTCGAGAACGCCATCAAGATCGCCCGCGCCCACACCGGGCGCAGCGGCACCATCGCCTTCAAGGGGGGCTTTCACGGCCGCACCATGATGGGCATGGCGCTCACCGGCAAGGTGGTGCCCTACAAGACCGGCTTTGGCCCCTTCCCGGGGGAGGTCTACCACATCCCCTTCCCCGCCGATTATCTCGGGGTGAGTGAAGAGGATGCCCTGCACGCCCTCGACCTCTGCTTCAGCGCCGATATCGAGCCGAGCAGAGTGGCCGCCATCATTATCGAGCCGGTTCAGGGCGAAGGTGGCTTCTATCCCGCCTCCCCGAGCTTTATGCAGAAGCTGCGCAACGTCTGCGACCAGCACGGCATCCTGCTCATCTGCGACGAGATCCAGAGCGGTTTCTGCCGCACCGGCAAGACCTTCGCCACCGAGTATTCGGGGGTTGAACCCGACATCATGACCCTGGCCAAGAGTCTGGCGGGGGGCTTCCCCCTCTCGGCCGTGGTGGGCAAGGCAGAGATCATGAACGCGGCCAAGCCGGGTGGCTTGGGTGGCACCTATGCGGGCTCCCCCATCGCCTGCGCCGCCGCGCTGGCGGTATTGCAGGTGATCGACGAGGAAAAACTCAATCAGAAAGCGCTGGATCAGGGCGAGCAAATCAAGGCAGGGCTGGAACGCATAGCCGAGCGTTTTGACTGCATAGGTCAAATTCGCGGCCCCGGGGCCATGGTGGCCATAGAGCTGGTGAAACGCCGTGATGCCAACCAGCCCGATCCCGACCTCACCAAACGACTGGTGGCCGAGGCGGGCAAGCGCGGTCTGGTCCTGCTCTCATGCGGGGTGCGCGCAAATGTCATCCGTTTTCTCGCCCCCCTGACCGCCCCTGCGGCAGTGATTGACGAGGGGTTGCAACTCCTTGAAAAATCACTGGAGGCCGTGCTGGCCTGACCAGCCGGAAAGTGACTGCTCACCTGTGCAAATAAATGCAATTTTGCCCCCTTTTTTTCTTGTCAAGGGGGCCCTGCAAATGCACAATGCGCCGCCACTGAAAGAACCGATGTAAAACAATGGCATCGGTTCTTTTTCAACCAGTGAACAAACCCATAAACGAGGCCGGATCACCCCCGGAAAAGATAGCGAGATTGGCAGCAATCTCCCGACACCACATTCTGTGAGGAACAACATGGGGCATCTCAATGCTTTCCAACCGGCCATGGCCGGTGTGCGCCGCTCTGGCGCCCTTGATTCCCGGGCCTCTCTCCCGGTTTCGTTGATGGACCGTGCCACTCTGGCACTGCATGAGGAACATGCATAATGGCGGCCCAGCAGGTTGGTCTGAAAAAGACCCTCAAGCTGTGGCAGGTCGTGGTTATGGGACTGGCGTACCTCACCCCCATGGCTGTGTTCGACACCTTCGGCATCGTCACCGAGATCACCGAAGGCCATGTGCCGACCGCCTACCTGTTTGCCCTCATCGGCATGCTGTTCACTGCCCTGAGCTACGGCCACCTGGTGCGCAAGTTCCCGTCAGCCGGCTCCGCCTATACCTATGCCCAGAAGGTGTTTCACCCCTATGTCGGCTTTATGGTGGGCTGGACCTCCCTGCTCGACTACATGTTCATGCCGATGATCAACATGCTGCTGGCCAAGATCTATCTAGAAGCCCTCTTCCCGAACGTGGAGCCCTGGACCTATATCTTCGGTCTGGCGGCAGTGATGACCGCCCTCAACCTGCGCGGCATCAAGCTGGTGGCCAACTTCAACAGCCTGATCGTGGTGATGCAGTTCAGCATCATCGCCATCTTCATCGGCCTGATCGCCTGGGGCGTTCACAACGGTGAAGGGCTGGGTACCGTGGCCAGCAGCCGTCCCTTCTTCTCCGAGCAGATCCAGGTATCGCCGCTGCTGATGGGGGCCTCGATCCTCTGTCTGTCGTTCCTCGGTTTTGACGCCATCAGTACCCTGTCGGAAGAGACCCCGGACGCGGATCGGGTGATCCCCCGCGCCATCGTGCTGACGGCGCTGATCGGCGGTGTGCTGTTTGTCACCACCTCCTACTTCCTGCAGCTCTACTTTCCGGACATCTCCCGCTTCCAGCATCCGGATGCGGTGCTACCGGAGATCGCCCTCTATGTCGGCGGCAAGCTGTTCCAGGCGGTGGTGCTGGTCTGCACCACGGTGGCGGTGCTGGCCTCCGGGCTCGCTTCCCACGCCGGTGTATCGCGCCTGCTCTACGTGATGGGTCGTGATCGCGCCCTGCCCGCCCGCTTCTTCGGCTACATCCATCCGAAGTGGCAGACCCCGGCGTTCAACGTGCTGCTGGTCGGCCTGCTGGCCCTCTCTGCGGTGTCGCTGGATCTGGAGATGGCGCTGGCGCTGATCAACTTCGGCGCTCTGGTGGCCTTCACCTTCGTCAATCTGGCGGTGATTGCCCACTTCTATGTGAAGCTGGGCCGCAACAAGTGTCTCAAGGATCACCTGATGTATCTGCTGCTGCCGCTCTGTGGCGCCGCCTGCATCGGGGTACTGTGGCTCAACCTTGAGCCCTCCTCCTTCGAGCTGGGGCTGATCTGGGCGGCGCTGGGGGCCATCTACCTGTTCCTGCGCCTCACCGTGTTCCGCATCCCGCTGCATACCGCCGACAAGGTGGAGATCGCCCAGTAACCACTGACCCCCCTCCACCGATAGAGAACAAGGAGCCTGCGGGCTCCTTCAGACTGCTGACAAACCCCTGGACGCCGATCCCGGGGTTTGATCTAATTGCTGCATGGTCAATAAATGGACTGCGCCATGCTCAGAGAACCCGTACCCCAGCAATTTGAGCTCGAGATGGTCACGCTCGAGGAACTCGTCCCCCAAGACCACCTCCTGCGTAAAATCGACAAGTTCATCTCCTTTGAATTCATTCGCGACAAGGTTCGCCACTGCTATTGCCCAGACAATGGCCGCCCCGCCATCGACCCGGTTCTTTTC
>NZ_JBSTYP010000059.1:0-29585 GCF_054052405.1 Aeromonas aquatilis
TGCTGGCAGGCGTGATAGGGCGTCAGAAAGATATCGGCGGCCTGCAAAATCAGCAGTCTGGCATCTACTTTTTTGCGTGGGGCTTCGCTCAGGGTCAGCAGTTTGCGGCCAGCATCCGGCTTGGCCGGTCTCTCTCGCTCCAGTAACTTGGCCATCGCCTTGCCGCCAGCACTGTGATCGGTCACAGCCTGACCTTGCTGAGCCACAGCCTGCTCAGCCAAATGGCGGCGGGTTTCTGCTGGCAGTGAACTGATATGGAACTCGCTACCTTTACCATCAGAACATTTACGCGCATTGAATTGTTCAGATTTCGCTCGATATCTCACGCCCTGTACTGTTGTTGGCATCCCAGGCAGGCTGACCAGCTCCATTGATGTGAACCACTCTTTCATTTGCTGTCTCCACACAGAGCAACATCAAGGGTTTCACTCAATGCCCCCATGACTTTCGATGAGACGGTGCCCTCTAATGGACGCTTCTGTTTGCAAGGGGCGTAAGTGTGAATACACTCCTGCACGGTGCGAGGGCTGAAACCACGCTCAATTGCCCAGTTTCTGACGGAGTAACCGCGCTTCTTAAGCTCCCCGTAGATGTGGTTGGCTGTACTTATGCTCATGGGATCACCGTGATACAATTTGAGAAATTTTTCGCGCAATGCGCGAACAATTGAGAGTATCGATCAACTCAAAAACTCTTACAATGGAAAGATTCACTCTTTTCTTTTAATGAATTCACTCATTTGAGATTTAAATAATCATGTCCATATTTTTCAGTGAGTTAGAAAATGGAAAGTGCTGATTCAAAAAGAAAGCACGCTTTCCTTCCTGAGGGTTTTTATGGAAAGTGAATTTAAGAACAGACTTGAATCCATTCTTGGCACGGAAAGCGCGCGCTCATTTGCAATGAGGGCAGGAATGGCAGATACAACTCTTCGCCAGTATCTGAACGGTCGTTCTGAGCCGAACATGAGCCAGCTCATCAAAATCGCAGATACTGCTGGTGTCAGAATTGATTGGTTAGCGACAGGACGTGGCCCGAAAGAAGATGTGCAAGATGAGAGCATCAATCCTGATGGATTGGACAATGCTCAGTTTGAAGAGGAATACGCGCTTATAGATGGTTACCACATCGCGGTCAGTGCGGGACATGGGGCGTTTAATGATGACCACGAGGTTAAACGCAAGTTGGCCTTTCGCCGCAAGTGGCTCACGTTTCGCAAGCTAAACCCGGATAACCTGGTAGTGGTATTTGCCAAGGGGGACAGCATGGAGCCAACCATCCATTCTGGCGACTCTATCCTGGTGGATACCAGCCGCAACCAGATCCAGGATGGTGGCCTGTTCGTGCTTCGTCTGGGGGATGAACTCTACGCCAAGCGCCTACAGAAGCGGGTCGATGGTGGGGTGAACATCATCAGCGACAATAAAACTGGATACGGAACCCTGGCGGTTATGCCGAACGAACTGGACTCGTTGAGCATCATTGGCAAGGTAATTTGGCTCGGGCACGATTTTTTTTAAACCCCATCTAATCACTGTTAGATAGCGGTTTAAACGTAGTGGCGGCCTGCCAGAGTTAAAATCAGAGTTATCATTTTCAGCGCATCTCCCCCAGGAACCATGCGCTTTTTATCATTTTTAGGCCGCCCGCGCCTGGCACCTCCAGATCATCCTCCAAGCCTTGTCAGTCTTGAGTTTTTCCCACGAATTCCCACCTACTTTCGGCTGCTCCCGGTTTTTTCATTCTCTGTGGTCGGTTACAAAACAGGCGCTTACCCTGTCGCTGTTTGGCTGCATCACTTTTGCCATCTTCGGCATCGGCTACGGCCTCTTCGTCGGTTCCAACGCCATCATGCTCGATGGTATCTTCACTCTGTTCAGCATGGGCATGACAGGCCTCGGTCTTGTTACCGCCTATCTCGTTACCCGCCCTTCCGATGCGCGCTTCCAGTATGGCTACGCCCACTTCGAGCCCATCACCAACGTCATCAATGGCACCATTATTCTGCTGCTCTGCCTTGGCGCTCTCTATAGCGGCATCACCACCCTGCTGGATGGCGGACGGGAGATCGATCTCGGCCACGCCCTCATCTATGCCGCCGTCTCCACCTTCTTCTGCGCCATCATCTATCGCATCGAAGCCCAGGTTGCCGAACAGGTTGACTCCGAGCTGGTGCGGGTCGACTCCAAGGAGTGGCTGGTGGATACCCTGCTCAGCGCCACCCTGCTTATCGGTTTCGTAGTCGCCATTGGCCTTGATGCCATCGGCTACGGCCAATACAACCGCTACATAGACCCGGTGCTGGTCTCGCTGCTGGCCCTCTGTGCCACCCTTATTCCCATCAAGGTGCTCGGTCGCAACCTGCGGGAGGTGTTGAAGATCGCCCCCAAGGGGGATGTGCCACGGCAAGTCGAGCAGGAGATCGAGGCACTGCGCCAGCGTCACGGCATCGAGTGCTACAGCCATCTGGCCAAAAGCGGTCGCCGCTTCGATCTGGAATTGAACATTCTGGTGGCGCCGGGTCAGGAGTGGCCCGTCGAACGTCAGGATGCCCTGCGTCAGGAGCTCTGGTCTCGCCTCGGCGATACCCTGGGGGATGCCTGGCTCTCGGTCTGTTTCACCCGCGAAAAGCGCTGGTTGTAACGACCACACGGGGGAGCGCGGCACGGCCGCCTCCCCCTGTCGCATCACAACCCCATCACGCCCCACTGACACTGCGCTTGCCAAATTGGCGCCAGCCGCTATCATCAGGGCTCATTTTTCACCCGAGGTTTTATTGCCCATCATGGACAATCCCCGAAGTTGCCCTTCGTCTCTCTCTGTCAAAGCCTATCTTTTTCTGCTTAATCAGCGCCTCTGAATAACACCTTTGCCTTGCTGTTACTGCGGCCATCATGCGCCGTGATCACTCTCTGCTCTGTCTGTATTTATTGAGGTCATACAATGGAATTGCTGCTGGATCCCCATATCTGGATTGGTCTGTTTACCCTGATCATTCTCGAGATTGTGCTCGGGATCGACAACCTGGTCTTCATCGCCATCCTGGTGAAAAAACTGCCCCCCGCCCAGCGGGACAAGGCACGCGTCATCGGCCTGTCGCTGGCCCTGCTGATGCGACTTGGGCTCTTGAGCGTCATGTCATGGCTGGTCACCCTGACCACCCCGATTTTGCATCTGTGGGATCACCCCTTCTCCGGTCGGGACCTGATCCTGATGGGGGGCGGCCTGTTCCTGCTGTTCAAGGCTACCTCCGAGCTACATGAGCGGCTGGAAGCCAAACCTCAGGATGACGGCCCTGTCGGCGCCTACGCCAGCTTCGGCGTAGTGATCGCCCAAATTCTGGTGCTCGATGCGGTCTTCTCGCTCGACTCCATCATCACCGCCGTCGGCATGGTAGAACACCTTGGCGTGATGATGGCCGCCGTGACCATCGCCATGGTGGTGATGGTGCTCGCCTCCAAGCCGCTGACCCGCTTCGTCAACGCCCACCCCACCGTGGTGGTGCTCTGTCTGAGCTTCCTGCTGATGATCGGCTTCAGCCTGGTGGCGGAAGGGTTCGGCTTCCACATTCCGAAGGGCTACCTCTACGCGGCCATCGGCTTCTCGGTGCTGATCGAGTTTTTCAACCAGCTGGCCCAGCGCAGCGCCATGCGTCACGAATCCAAACAGCCGCTGCGCGAGCGCACCACCGCCGCCATCTTCAAATTGATGGGCAGCAAGGCCTATCAGGATCAGCCGGATGACGATCTAGATGCACCGGCCGTAGCGCCGGTGAGCTTTGGCGAGGAGGAGCGCTATATGGTGACCGGCGTACTGTCGCTGGCCGAGCGCTCCATTCGCACCATCATGACCCCGCGCTCGGAGATGGCCTGGATCGATATCAACGACTCCAGCGACGAGATCCGCGCCCTGCTGCAGCGCGAGCCACACAGCCTGTTTCCCATCTGTGACGGGGATCTTGACGAGGTGATCGGGGTGGTCAAGGCGCGCGACCTGCTGTTTGCCTTGAACGAAGGGCAATCCTTGAGCGAACTGGCCAAGCAGAACGATCCCATAATCGTGCCGCAGACCATCAACGTGATCCGCCTGCTGGCGGAGCTGCGCAAAGCCAAGGGGAGCCTTATTCTGGTCTCCGACGAGTTTGGCGTGATCCAGGGGCTGGTCACCACCCACGATCTGCTGGAGGCCATCGTCGGCGAGCTGCCGGACGAGGACGAAACCCCGGATATCGTACGCGATGGCGAAGGGTGGCTCATCAACGGCAGCACCAACATCCACCATGTGGAGCAGGTGCTGGAGCACGAGGGACTGGTGAGCGAGAGCGATGAATACGTGACCCTGGCGGGCATGCTGCTCTCCCACTTCGGCACCCTGCCCACTCCGGGTCAGCAGTTGCAACTGCAGCAACTCAACTTCGAGGTGATCGAGGTGAGCGAGCGGCGCATCGAGCGGGTGAAAGTGATGCCCGCCGCGGCTTGAGCCTGCCACCTGCAGAAAACAGAAGAGGGCCAGACGGCCCTCTTTTTTATGCTTCAACTTTATGCCTAAACGCCTTCTTTCCCGGCGGTTTGCACTGATTGCTGCATCAAGCACAATTCTCTTGTGCAATTACCCCTCTTTTTCACAACAAGATGGCGGCATAAAGTGGCCTCACTTCCACCATGAGGAACTCAAGATGAGCCACGATCACCTGTTCTGCCCGCTGCGCCTCGGCCAGCTGCACCTTGCCAACCGCATCGTCATGCCCCCCATGACCCGCTCCCGTGCCAGTCAGCCGGGTGATGTGGCCAACGCCATGATGGCGAGCTACTACGCCCAGCGCGCCGAGGCGGGCCTGATCATCAGCGAAGGCACCCAAATCGACCCCATGGGCAAGGGCTATGCCTGGACGCCGGGGATCTACAGCGCCGAGCAGATCGCAGGCTGGAAAGGGGTGACCGATGCCGTGCACACCAAGGGGGGCACCATCTTCGCCCAGCTCTGGCACGTGGGCCGGGTCACCCATCCGGACAACATCGGCGGCGCCCAGCCCATCTCCGCTTCAGCACTGCCCGCAGTGGGCGTCAAGGTGTTCGTCGATAACGGCAGCGATGCGCCGGGCTTTGTCGAGACCGTCACCCCTCGCGCCATGACTCAGACCGATATCGATGCGGTAGTGGGCCAGTTCCGTCAGGCAGCTCGTAACGCCATCAGCGCCGGTTTTGACGGCATCGAGCTGCACGCCGCCAACGGATACCTCATCAACCAGTTCCTCGACTCCGAGTCCAACGCCCGCACCGACAGTTACGGCGGATCGCTGGAAAACCGGCTGCGCTTCCTCAAAGAGGTGACCGAGGCGGTCAGCAGCGAAATCGGCGCCGATCGGGTTGGGGTGCGTCTTGCGCCGCTCACCACCCTCAACGGCACCGTGGATGCCAATCCGCAGGAGACCTATCTGGCGGCCGCCCGTCTGCTGGGCCAGCTCAACGTGGTCTACCTGCACATTGCCGAAGCGGACTGGGACGATGCCCCCCTGATGCCGGAGAACTTCAAGCAGGGTCTGCGGGATGCCTTCCCCAACACCCTGATCTACGCCGGTAAATATGATGGTGATCGCGCCCGCGCCGCCCTCGAAGCGGGCTGGACCGACATGATTGGCTTTGGCCGCCCCTTCGTCGCCAACCCGGATCTGCCGAACCGGCTGCGCCACGGCTATCCGCTAGCCCCCCACGATCCGGCCACCCTGTTTGGCGGTGGCGAAAAGGGGTTGACCGACTACCCCGTCTATCAGGCCGACGACGCAGCGACCAGCCGCTGATTGCCGATGGCCAACCGGCTATGTAACGCAGGCCCCACAGGTTGGGGCCTGCCGTATTGTTGCGCATTAGCAACAGTGATATGACTGACCGAATCACTGTTGCAATGATCTCGTTGTTCTCTCCCCTCGCTTTCACAAGGAGTCATCATGAATCACACCCAAGCCTGGTGCTGGCATGCCCCCGGTGAACCGACCCAGCTTACCCTCGCCGATCTGCCCCTGGCACCGCTCGCCCCTGACGAGGTGCTGGTGGCAAACCGGGTCATCGCCTTCAATCCGGTGGACTGGAAGCTGATCGAATATGGCCACTCCCACTGGCAGGACGGTCAGGTGCCCGGTGTCGATGGCATGGGCACTATCGTGGCGCTCGGCGCTAACGTCAGTCATCTGCGTCTCGGCGCCCGGGTCGCCTACCACACCGATCTGCGCCACCACGGCAGCTTTGCCCGTCACACTCGGGTACCGGCCCGCGCCCTGCTGCCGGTGCCCGATGCCCTGAGCGATGAGGCGGCCGCCGCCCTGCCCTGCCCCGGTCTCACCGCCTGGCAGGCACTGGCCAAGCTGCCGCGCCTGCACGGGGAAGCGCTGCTCATCACCGGCGCCGGCAGCAGTGTCGGCCGCTTTGCGGTGCAACTGGCCCTCCAGCAAGGAGCGCGGGTCTTTGCCAGCGCCAGCCCACGCCACCATCAGTGGCTCAAACAGATCGGCGTGCAGGGCGTAGCCGATTATCGGGACTCCGACTGGCTGGCCACCTTGCAGACTGCCAACGGCAACGAACCGTTCGAGGGGATCATCGAGCTGGTCTCCAGCCAACAGGCCGAAGCGCTGCTACCCGCGCTGGGCTACTACGGTCATATGGTGACTGTGCTGGGGCGCATCCCGCACAATCCGCTACCCGCCTTTAGCCATTGCCACTCCTTGCACGAGATTGCACTGGGCGCCCAGCACGCCTTTGGCACCGACAAGCAGTGGAGCCGACTGGTGGCCGCCGGTGTCGCCATGATGGCACAGATGGCGAGCGGCGAGCTGACCCTGCCGCCGCTGGTGGTGGGCAATTTCGAGGCGCTGCCTACCCTGCTCGAGCGTTTCAAGCGCGAAGGACAGGGCGAGAAGTTTCTGGTGCGAGTGGCTTAACGCTGACTTTCCCTGATAACCACACCGACCATTGAAACGAAAGAGGCCCGCCAGTGATGGAGGGCCTCTCTTTATATAGTGCATGTCATATCGACTTCATTAGCGCCTTACTCAATGCAAGATCACGCCGTGGGTCTCGGCATAACTGCGGATCTCCCGGGTCAGGCGCGCCTTGTCGGCCAGAGAGAGCCAGCTCGCCTCCACCGCATTGAGCGACAAGCGGCAGAGCTGACTCATGGTCGCGCCGAGGCCATCGGCCAGTGCCGCAAAGTTAGCCCCCATGTAACCACCGAAGTAAGCGGGATCGTCCGAGTTTATGGTGACGCAGAGCCCCTGCTCCAGCAGCCGCAACACATTGTGCTGGGCCATATTGCCGAACACCTTGAGCCGGGTGTTGGAGAGGGGACAGACGGTGAGCGGCAGCCGGGTATCGGCCAGATAGCGCAGCAGCTCGGGATCGTCGGCCGAGCGTACCCCGTGATCGATGCGGCATACCTGCAACTCGTTGATCGCCTGCCAGATGTAGTCGGCAGGCCCCTCTTCACCGGCATGGGCCACCACCGGCAGCCCCAGCTTGCGGCCGCGGGCAAAGACCCGGGCAAACTTGGTCGGCGGATTACCCTTCTCCCCCGAGTCGAGGCCGATGCCGTGAATGCGTGACAGGAAGGGCATAGCCTCTTCCAACGTCGCAAAGGCATCCTCTTCGCTGAGGTGGCGCAAAAAGCTCATGATAAGGCGCCAGCTGATGCCAAACTCCTTCTCCCCGGTCTGCAGCGCCCGCTCGATGCCGCCCAGCACGGTAGCAAAGGGGATGCCGCGAGCGGTGTGGGTCTGCGGGTCGAAGAAGATCTCCACATGCACCACCTTGTCGGCGGCGCAACGCTCAAGATAGGCCCAGGTGAGGTCGAAGAAGTCCTGCTCGGTCACCAGCACGCTGGCGCCGCGATAGTAGAGGTCGAGAAAAGATTGCAGGCAGTCAAAGTCATAAGCGGCGCGCACGCTGGCGACATTGGGCCAGGGCAGTGGCACACCGTTGCGGCGGCCCAGCTCAAACATCAACTCGGGTTCGAGGCTGCCCTCGATATGCAGGTGCAGCTCCAGTTTCGGCAGTCCGGCGATAAATTGCGCGGCGGTGAGGTGTTCGGGTGTGACTGGCTTGGAAATCGGGGTGTCCATGGCAACGGCTCCATCAGCAAAGTGATCCGGCGTCAGCCCCTCCACCAGACTGACCCGACGGCAGCTTTATTGTGCACCGAAGTGGCGAGACAGGGGAGACTTGTCATCAAACAGACTTATAATGGCGTCACAAAAATCATAAATGATTGAACATCTTAACGATTGGCGGCTCGCCTGCGCCCTGACAAGGAGTTTTCATGAAGAAGAACGTCATCTGCGATATCGACGGTGTCATCCTGCACAACAACGATCTCATCCCCGGTGCCGACCGTTTCGTCCATCGCCTGCTGGAGCAGGGTAGCAAGCTCTTGTTCCTCACCAACTACCCGGCCCAGACCCAGAAAGATCTGCAAAACCGCTTCCATTCCGCCGGGATCGAAGTGCCGGAAGAGTGCTTCTACACCTCCGCCATGGGCACCGCCGACTTTCTCAAGCGTCAGGATGGCAAGAAGGCGTATGTGATCGGTGAAGGGGCGCTGACCCACGAGCTCTACAAGGCCGGTTTCACCATCACCGATATCGACCCGGACTTCGTGGTGGTGGGGGAGACCCGCAACTACAACTGGACCATGATGCAACAGGGGGCCAAGTTCGTCGATCAGGGGGCCCGCTTTATCGCCACCAACCCCGATACCCACGGCCCCATGATGCACCCGGCCTGCGGCGCCCTGTGCGCCCCCATCGAGCGGATGACCGGCAAGAAGCCGTTTTATGTCGGCAAACCGAGCGCCTGGATCATCCGTGCGGCGCTCAACCGGATGGAGGCCCACTCCGACGACACCATCATCATCGGCGACAACCTGCGCACCGACATTCTGGCGGGCTTTCAGGCCGGTCTCGAAACGGTGCTGGTGCTCTCTGGGGTGAGCAAGGTAGCGGATATCGACCGTATGCCGTTTCGACCGAACCATATTTTCGACTCCGTAGTCGACATCGATATCGTCTAATCACCACCCAAGCGTTAAACAGGGCAGGTCTCTCCTGCCCTTGCAGGATCTGTTATGGAACCCATTCTCATCGCCGTGGCCTTTGGCTGCGGCATGTTGGTCAATCTGATTGGCCTGCCCCCCCTGCTCGGCTTTCTGGCCGCCGGTTTTATCCTCAACGGCATGGGATATGAAAATACCCCCGCCCTGAGCGAGGTGGCCGATCTCGGCGTCACCCTGCTGCTGTTCACCATCGGTCTCAAACTCAATATCAAGACCCTGATGCGGCGCGATGTGTGGGGCACCACCAGCCTACACCTGCTGCTCTCCACCCTGCTCTTTACCGTGGTGCTGCTGGTCTGCAAGGGGCTCGGGCTTGAACTTGCCCTGTCACTGGACTGGAAACTGGCGCTGCTGCTGGGCTTTGCCCTCTCCTTCTCCAGCACCGTCTTTGCGGTCAAGGTACTGGAAGATCGCAGTGACATGAACGCCCTCTACGCCCGCATCGCCATCGGCGTGCTGGTGATGCAGGATGTGTTCGCCGTGGCGTTTCTGGCCTTCTCCAGCGGCAAGTGGCCCAGCATCTGGGCACTCTGGGTACTGGGGCTGCCGCTGCTGCGCCCATTGTTATTCAAGCTGCTGGAGCGGGCCGGTCACGGCGAGCTGCAGGTGCTGTTCGGGGTCTTTTTGGCACTGGTCGTCGGGGCCGCCGGTTTTGAAGTGGTCGGCCTCAAGCCGGATCTGGGAGCCCTCATCATCGGCATGATGCTCGCCTCCCATCCTGCTGCGGCGGGGCTGGCCAAGGCGCTCTTCAACCTCAAAGACCTCTTTCTGGTCTGCTTCTTTCTCACCATCGGCCTCAACGGCCTGCCGACCCACGACACCATGTTGCTGGCACTGGCGCTGGTGCTGGCCCTGCCGCTGAAAAGCGCCCTCTACTATCTGGTCTACAGCGGCGCTCACCTGCGGGTGCGCACCGCGCTGCTCTCCACCCTGGCGCTCAGCAACTTCTCGGAGTTTGGCCTGATCGTCGCGGCCATCGCCACCAAGGCGGGCTGGCTCTCCTACGAGTGGCTGGTGGCGGTTTCGCTGGCGCTGGCAGCGAGCTTTATGATCTCCGCCCCGCTCAATGCCCAGAGCGAGCGGATCTATCATCGCATCGGTCACTGGCTCAAGGGGCTGCAGGCGAGCAACCTCCATCCGGAAGACAGACCCATCGAGCTGGGCGATGCGGAGGTGATCATCCTCGGCATGGGGCGGATCGGTCAGGGGGCCTACTTCGAGTTGGAGAACAAGTACGGCAATGTCATCCTCGGGGTGGAAAACGACAGCGAGAAGCTGCCTACCCTGCGCGCCCAGGGGATGAACGTCATCGAAGGGGATGCCACCGATACCGACTTCTGGGACAAGGTGTTGCTCTCCAATCAGGTCAATCTGGTGCTGCTGGCGATGCCCCACCACTCGGGAAATCTCTACGCCATCGAGAAGCTGCGCAGTCACGGATTCAACGGCAAGATCGCCGCCATCGTCCGCTTCGAGGATGATATCGACTCCCTCAAGGAGCAGGGGGTGGATGCAGTGTTCAACGTCTACAACGAAGCGGGCAGCGGCTTTGCCCGCCATGTGATCCGCCGTTTGCAGCCGCTCTGATCCTGCGGCCAGCGGCTCTTGGCAAGGGAGTGCGCATCGTTTAAGTTATGCACAACCTCGTTTAATAAAACGAACAATCGCGGGGCCTGGATGGCCCCGTTTTTATATCCCCATTGCCAGGGAGGCACCATGAAGACCCTCAACGACTGGATTTTGCTCGATCGCCATGAGGCGGCCCCCACCCCGCTGATGCCTGCCCCCGAGCGTATTAAAGCAGGCCATCCGAATCAGACGGTGTGGAACCACTACTCCGATCCCAGCCAGCAGTTTCACATCGGCTTCTGGGCTTGCGAGCCCGGCCGCTGGGCCATCCACTACACCGAGCACGAGTATTGCCAGCTGCTGGAAGGAGATGTGGTGATCCACGACAGTCTGGGCGGCCAGCTTGCCCTCAAACCCGGCGATCAATTCGTGATTCCGGCAGGCTTTGTCGGAGAGTGGGAGACCCTTACCCCCTGTCGCAAGGTCTATGTGATCTTCGAACCCGCCTCGGCTTGACGTTAACGTCACCCTGCCCCGTTGCAGCAGCCCTTATCCTGTTGATCCGCTTGACGCTTACGGCATGATTTTCTGCGGTTTTCCCGCTTGCAAAAGGTTTTTCCGCTAGGCATTGTGTCTGACGAGGAATGTAAATGGAATTTCGAGCCCAAACGTGGGGGGCTCATATAAAAATCAAGAGGATTACCGCCAATGTGTTCAATTTTCGGCATTCTGGATATCAAGTCCGATGCAGTAGCCCTGCGCAAATCGGCGCTGGAGATGTCCAAGCGACTGCGTCACCGCGGGCCTGACTGGTCCGGCGTCTACAGCTCCGACAAAGCCATTCTGGTGCACGAGCGTCTGGCCATCGTCGACCCGGGCAATGGCGCCCAGCCGCTCTACAACCCCGAGCGCACCCATGTGCTGGCGGTCAACGGCGAGATCTACAATCACAAAGAGCTGGAAAAGACCCTCAAGGTCGACTTCCAGTTCCAGACCAAATCAGACTGTGAAGTGCTGCTGGCGCTCTACAAGGAGAAGGGCCCGGCGTTTCTGGACGATCTCAACGGCATCTTTGCCTTCATTCTTTATGACGCCGAACAGGATGCCTACCTGATTGGTCGCGACCACATGGGGATCATCCCCCTCTATACCGGCCGCGACGAGCACGGCAACTTCTATGTCGCCTCCGAGATGAAGGCGCTGGTACCGGTCTGCAAGAGCGTCGAAACCTTCCCGCCAGGACACTACCTGTGGAGCAAAGATGGTGAGCTTAAAACTTGGTACAAGCGCGACTGGATGGAATACAGCGCGGTCGAGCACAATGTCAGCGACAAGGCCGAGCTGAAAGCGGCGCTGGAAGCGGCGGTCAAACGCCAGCTGATGTGCGACGTGCCTTATGGCGTGCTTCTCTCAGGTGGGCTGGACTCCTCCGTCATCTCCGCCATTACCAAGCTCTATGCGGCGCGCCGCATCGAGGATGATGGCAAGAGCGAAGCCTGGTGGCCGCAACTGCACTCCTTCGCCGTCGGCCTGGAAGGGTCGCCGGATCTCGCCGCCGCCCGCAAGGTGGCTGATCACCTCGGCACCATCCACCACCAGATCCACTTCACCGTGCAGGAGGGTCTGGATGCCCTGCGCGATGTCATCTATCACCTCGAGACCTATGACGTCACCACCATCCGCGCCTCCACGCCGATGTATCTGATGGCCCGCTACATCAAGGCGATGGGGATCAAGATGGTGCTCTCCGGTGAAGGCTCCGACGAGCTGTTTGGTGGCTACCTCTACTTCCACAAGGCGCCCAACGCCCGCGAGTTCCACGAAGAGAACGTGCGCAAGCTCGCCTCTTTGCACCTCTATGACTGCCTGCGCGCTAACAAGTCGATGGCCGCCTGGGGCGTGGAGGGTCGCGTGCCCTTCCTCGACAAGGAGTTCATGGACGTGGCAATGCGCCTGCAGCCCGCCGACAAGATGTGCGGCAAGGGCAAGATCGAGAAGCATATCCTGCGCGAAGCGTTCGAGGATCTGCTGCCCCATGAAGTGGCCTGGCGTCAGAAGGAGCAGTTCTCCGACGGCGTCGGCTATTCGTGGATCGACAGCCTGAAAGCCATGGTCGAGCAAGAGGTGACCGATCAGATGTTCGAGGCGGCGGCATTCCGCTTCCCTATCAACACCCCGCTCACCAAGGAGGCCTACTTCTACCGCGCCATCTTCGACGAGCACTTCCCGCTGGAAGCCGCCGCCCGCACCGTGCCGTACGGCAAGTCGGTCGCCTGCTCCACCCCCACGGCACTGGAGTGGGATGCCAAGTTCAAAGAGATGGCCGACCCGTCCGGCCGCGCCGTGATGGATGTGCACCAGCAGGGCTACTAAGCCCGGACGGAGCAACCCAAGCGCGGATAAAGGCCAGATAGCAAAAAGCCCTTCACCATGGTGAAGGGCTTTTTCATGTCCCCGCGGTCACGCCCGCCAAATCACATCAGACCATCGCAGATAGTTGATTTTTCATAAATATTTAATTTTTTTACCGAGTGACCATGCATTGACAGGAAGCGCGTCGATTGACTATGCCTGAAGGGTGATCAACAGGATCACCAAGATGACAACAAGGATCGGGAGGGGGCATGGACGCTAACACTCTATCAAGGATCGCCCTGCTGAGAGCACTGCTCGCCAGTCCGGCTGCGATGGCCAATGACAATGTCGTGGTGCTGCAGCTTGGCAAGGCGTTCAGCAATGAAAAGCTCGACATCAAGATAGCCGACGCCAAGTTCCACCATATGTTTTGGCGTTGGGGAGACTCAGGCTGCCAATTTGGACTGGGGGTACGTGGCGGTACGCTCAAGGTAGAAGATGAAGAGACTGCCAGATTGGGGGGCGGCGCCCGTATCGAATGCCAATGGGGTCACTGGATGACCTGGGTCCCCGGCGAAATGGTCTGGCTCGATCAGTATCAATTTGGCACCCGCGGCCACGGCTACAAGGATTACGGCGGCCCCTTCCAGTTAGCTCTGGGTATCGGCATCGGTTACGCCATCACCAAGAATTGGCTGATCGGCTATCAGTATGAGCACATGTCCAACGCCAATATGTATGACAAGAACCCGGGGCTCGACAGCCATACCCTCCATATCAAGTACCGTTTTTAGCCAGATAGGCTTCGTCGTGACCATCTGAATACTCTCTGCAAAAAAGCCTTCACTTCCGTGAAGGATTTTCGTTATGCCGTCTTCTAATTACCGGGGTGGCCGTGAGAGGATCACCACACTCAGGAAATGGATGACGACACGCTCTGCCGCTTCACCACATCATGGGGGCGGCAATCAGTCCTTTTTCGCCTTGTTGGCGAAGAAGATATCGGCCTGAATATCCTGAGTGCGCACCGTGAAGATCTGGTTGGTCAGCTCTTCAGTCAACGTCTCGGCCTCCTTCATCACTCGCAGATTGAAGTCGTTGAGCATGCTGTGGGCGGCAGCCTTGTCGGTTTTGACCGTTTTCAGATAGCTGGCTTCCATCTCTTTCTGCTCTTTGGCGATCTTCGCCTCCCAGCTCTGGTACGCCTGCTTCACTATGGGTGCCAATTTGGGGTAATCGGTCATCACCAGGGTCTGAAGCTTGCGATATTTCCAGTAGATGGAGTCGCTGTCAGCCTTGTCGCTGCCCATGGCATAGTGCGCCGGATAGGCTTCCAGACCGCTGTAGTAGGGAACGAAGGCGGTCAAGTCCGCCATGCCGAGGCCCACATAGGTCACCTCCCCCACCTCGCGCGGCATCCAGGGGCGTACCTGCATCACATGGGACTCGTAGGTGCGGAACACGCTAACGGGGCGCCACGGCTCCTGACCGTTCAACCCCTTGCTGTAGGGATCGTGCTCGGTCCCGTCATAGTGATTGCGCAGCACCGCCTTCACCTCCTCCAGCGTCATCTTCTTCTCGGGGGAGAGGGTGACCGGGAACTGGCGACCGGCATCTACCGCCTGCTTGAGCGAGGGGTTGAACATCTGCTGGATGGTCCAGACCCGCGGATCGTTATAGGTGCGATCCCGCTCGTCATCGCGGGTATAGGCTTTCGAGAAGTTGAACGCCCCATCCTTTTTCGGATGGTAGAGCCCCTTCTCGGTGGCAAATTCGATCAGATTCTTCGAGCCCATCATGTCGGCACTGGCCGGATCGTACTGCTGCAGGCGGCCCTGATTGCCAGAGGCGAAGTAGTGATTTTTCGGCAGTCGCTGCGCCATCCAGTGGTGGCCGGTGGCGGTCTCCAGATACCAGAGCTCGTTGTCATCCACTACGGCGACGCCAAATCCCTCTCCCGCACCAATGGTTTCGATGATGTTGCCAAGCAAGGCGATCGCCTCGCGGGCCGACGTAGAGCGGGAGAGCAGCACATCGGGAATATCATCCTCGGTGATCCCCTTGTCTTCCACATAGGGGTCGAAGGCGAGCGCTTCGGGTGAGGCAAAAATAGACTCGGTGCCGCTCACCCCTACCCCCTTCTCATTGAACCCGGTGGCACCGTGCAGCTGGGTCTTCCAGTTCGGCACCGTGGTGTAGCGCAGGGAGTTTTTCGGCAAGGGGTAGCTGAAATCATTGGCACCATTGTGGGCCTTGGAACTGTGAACGCCACTTTGCCCCTGCTTGGCCGGATGGATCACGAAATGCTGGGCTTTCAGGGCATCACTGTCGGCACTGCGGGCCACCATCATGGATCCATCGACGCTGGCCTCACTGCCAACCAGCAAGGTGGTACAGGCGAACGCCGACGAGAAGAGGGCAAGATTGATGGAGAGTGCGACGACGCACTTTTTGAAGGAATGCATGAGATCTCCTTGTTGCACAGAGTGGTTGCAAATAAACGGTGGCTCGCCAGTCAACCGGCCGCTGTCGCAAGGGATAGCCACTGTGACACGGGCCGGGCAGAGCGGGCCATCAAACCGTAAACATGAAAAAGAGAGGTGCGGACAAATCGTGGGGCAATCGACAGCGACCTTGGCGCCCCCTGATAGGCGACCTGTTCGCATCTCCCCTTTCGCCTATACCTCAGGCGTGGCGATCCTAGGCTTAATCAACTAATGGGGGTGCGATTAATAACACAAAACACTAACAATGAAGCGTGGAGCGACTCAAAATATTGACAAGTGTGACAAGAGTGGAGTTTTTGACAATAAGTCGATTCACCAGCAGCCCCGGAGGAAAACCGGCGATGAGATCAATCAAGATGGGGACAGATAGCAGGATGACGTGACCACGTCATCCCGTCATTTTCAGCAGTGTCAGCGGATCACTGCGCGTCTGGCTGGTTGGCGGGGGCCGCCTTGATAAAGGCTTGCAACTGTTCGCAGTTGGCGACGATGCGGCGGATGGTGGGGTAATCGTCCAGGGTCATGTCGTAGCGGCGGGCGTTGTAGACCTGGGGCACCAGCATGCAGTCGGCCAGGGTCACTTCGTTGCCAACACAGTAGACACCGGCGGTGGTCATCAACAGCTGTTCGAGGGCGGTGAAGGTCTCGTCAATCCAGTGGCGATACCAGCGGGCCTCCTGCTCGTTGTTGGCCCTGAAGTGCTCTTCCAGATAGTTGAGTACCCGCAGATTGTTGAGCGGGTGGATATCGCAGGCGATCATGTTGACGAGCTGGCGCACTCTGGCCCGCGCGTCGGGGGAAGAGGGCATCAGAGAATAGGCGGGATAGGTCTCGTCAAGGTACTCCATGATGGCGACCGACTGACCGATCTGCACATCGCCATCCACCAGAAACGGCACCAGCCCTTGCGGGTTGATCCGGCGATAGGCTTTCTCGCTCTGCTCGCCTTGCCTCAAATTGATGGGATGCTGCTCGTAGGCGAGCCCCTTGAGCTGCAACACGATCCGCACCCGAAAACTTGCCGACGAACGCCAATAGCCAAACAACTGCAACATACTTCGTCCTTTTGTTGTCAGCCGAGAAGGGGCATGACCCCCTCTCGGCCCCCGATTCTCGGGGATCATTACTCTCTCTGGGCTCCTCCCTGCACCACTAACTGCTCAATGGTGCCAAACAGGTTTTGGCCAGCGCGATCTTCCATCGCAATCGCCACTCTATCACCAAACTGCAAATAGGGGGTTATAGCTTGATCACAATCAAGAATTTCCAGCATGCGGCGCTCGGCGATGCAGGATGAACCGGCGCTGCGATCGTAGTTGGAGACGGTGCCCGAGCCGATGATGCAGCCAGCGCCAAGGGGACGGGTCTTGGCGGCATGGGCAATCAGCTCGAAGAAGTTGAAGGTCATATCCACCCCGGCGTCCGGTGCGCCAAACAGGGCGCCATTCAGATGGGTGCGCAGGGGCAGCAGCACCTTGCCATCACGCCAGTCATCGCCGAGCTCATCCGGAGTGATGGCCACCGGCGAGAAGGCGCTGGACGGCTTGGACTGAAAGAAACCAAATCCCTTGGCCAGCTCGCCCGGGATCAGGTTGCGCAGGCTCACATCGTTGACCAGCATCAGCAGCTTGATGTGGCTGACAGCCCCCTGCGGGCTTACCCCCATCGGCACGTCATCGGTGATGATGGCCACTTCCGACTCGAAATCGATCCCCCACTCCTCGGAACCCATGACAATCGGCCCACGGGGGGCGAGAAAACTGTCGGAGCCCCCCTGATACATCAACGGATCGTACCAGAAGCTTTCCGGCATCTCGGCGCCGCGCGCCTTGCGCACCAACTCCACATGGTTGACGTAGGCGCTGCCATCTGCCCACTGGTAGGCGCGCGGCAGCGGAGAGAGGCAAGACGCTTCGTCAAAGGGGAACACCTCGGCCGCACGGCCCTCGTTAAGCTGCTGATAAACAGCCTCCAGCTTGGGGGCAACCTCGGCCCACTCGTCGAGGGCGGCCTGCAAAGTCGGGGCAATCTCGCTCACCCGCACCGCCTGGGCCAGATCCCGGCTCACTACCACCAAAGCGCCATCGCGCTTGCCATTGTTCAATGTTGCCAATTTCATAAGCGATTCCTTATTTGCCGGCAGCCGCGTCCGGGCGCTGCCAGCTGGAGACATACCGGGTGTTCTCGATCCCTTCACACAGGCTGCCGACGTTCAGCGCATCGCGGGTGTCGAGCATCACCGCCACCTCGTCGGTGAACTTCTTGGCATAAGCCTGCCCCGCCGCAAACGCCTTGGGATGGGGGCCATGGGTGAAACCGGCAGGGTGGAAGGTGACCATGCCCCGCTCGATATTGTCTCGGCTGAAGAAGTCCCCGGCGTGGTAGAAGAGCACTTCGTCATAATCGTCATTGCTGTGATAGAAGGGCACCTTGAGGGCGCCGGGATCGCTCTCGATGGGGCGCGGCACGAAGGTACAAATTACGAAGCGGCTCGCCACAAAGGTCGAATGGGCCGACGGCGGCAGATGGTAGCGATGGCTCATCAGCGGGCGGATATCCCGCCAGTTTAGGCGCACCACGCACAAATCCCCATGCCACCCCTGCGCATCCAGCGGGTTGAACGGCCAGGTGATGACCGACACCTGATCGTGGCGTTTGACCTGCAGCGACCAAGGATTCTCATCCTGCTGGGCCAAAAAGCGCTCGTTGATGGCGGGCACATCCAGCGCCGCCGGGTCGAAGATGGCGTGATTGCCCACCAACCCCTTGTCCGGCAGCTGGTAACTGTCATTGGTCGCCTCGATCATCAGGATGAACAGGGGCGCCGTCGGCTCGATGCGCCACATAGTGCCGCGGGGGATCACCACATAGTCGCCGTCCCGCACAGTCAGATGGCCGTAATCGCAGAAGAACTCACCGCCCCCCTCGTGAATAAAGAGCAGCTCGTCGCCGTCGGCGTTGCGCACCAGAAACGGCATCGCCTCGGATAGCCGCCAGACTCGGTAGCGGCAGTGGGGGTTGCTGAGAATGTCGGGGGCCACCCAGGGGGAGAGGGAACTCACCTCCTCCTGCAGGGCATTGAGGTCAAACAGCCGTGGCCGCAGTGGCCCCTCCCAACTGCTCCAGTCGGTGGGGGCATGCTTGTGGTGCATGTGGCTGGCGGGGCCGAAAAAGCCGCTGCGCCCCAGTTCGCGCTCATAGATGGCCTGTTCGGGCAGATCGGCATGGGCCTGTCGGGAGTGGGTCCCCTCCCGATGGGGGAAGTTAATCCAGTTACGCATCGCTCGCTCCCTCTATGCGGGCACCCTTCTCATCCTCGCTGCCATCCAGCACGCCGCGGCGGATCTGGTCCAGCTCGATCGATTCAAAGAGCGCCTTGAAATTGCCCTCGCCAAACCCTTCGTTGCCCTTGCGCTGGATGATCTCGAAGAAGACCGGGCCAATCACGGTATCGGTGAAGATCTGCAGCAGGATGCCATCCTTGGTGGGGGAGCCGTCGATGAGGATGCGCAGCTCTTTGAGGGCCGCCAGATCCTCCTGATGCCCCTCGACCCGGCTATTCACCTGATCAAAGTAGGTATCCGGGGTCGGCATAAAGCCGGTACCGCGGCTGCGCAGGGTGCGGATGGTCTGGTAGATATCGCTGGAGGCCATGGCGATGTGCTGGATCCCCTCTCCCTTGTACTGGCGCAGGTACTCCTCGATCTGGGACTTGTCATCCGCCGACTCGTTGATGGGGATGCGGATCTTGCCGCAGGGGGCGGTCATGGCGCGTGAGTGCAGCCCGGTCAGCTTGCCCTCGATATCGAAGTAGCGAATTTCACGGAAGTTGCCGATCCGCTCGTAGAAGTTGGACCAGACATCCATATTGCCGCGATGGACGTTGTGGGTCAGGTGGTCAATCTCGTACAGCCCTGCATCCACCTCCGCCATACGTGCCTGCCAGTCGGGATAGAAGACAAAATCCACGTCATAGATGGAACCCTTGTCGCCATAGCGGTCGACAAAGGAGAGCGTGCTCTCGCCGATACCGTAGATGGCGGGAATATTGAGCTCCATCGGGCCAATCTTGCCGACAAAGGGCTTGGCCCCCTTGGCGATGGCGTACTGCTGGGCTTTGCCCGCATCGCTCACCCGAAATGCCATGCCGCAAACGCTCGGCCCGTGCGCTCTGGCAAACTGCTCCGCCTGGGAGTGAGGCTCAGCATTGACCACAAAGTTGATATCCCCCTGCCGGTAGAGCCAGCACTGCTTGTGTTTGTGCTTGGCGACCTCGGCAAACCCCAGCGAAACGAACAGGCTCTTGAGGGCGGCAATCCCTTTGGCATCGGGGGCTGTGTACTCGACAAACTCGAAGCCGTCCGTCCCTAACGGATTAGAGCTCAGCGGATTGATGGTATGGGTGGCGGAAGAGGTGGCATTCATCGGGCGCTCCTTGCTTTTGATTCGGTTAAAACGGATTGCGGCACCCAGCGGCGCGGCAAGTGTTAACAACTTGTTTCATTAGAAGCAGGGCGTAGCAGGAAGAGAAGAGGCGGGTTGCAGATAGTTTTTCGCAGCCGGCAGCAAAAGATGTAAATGAATTGTAACATTCAAGCCGCAGCCCTGCGGATCAAACGGTGACGACCCGCATGGCTGTCAGCTTTGGCTTACAGTTGCCAGTTTTTGACCATTAGATGGGGCAAGCCGGCCCGGGCCTTTTGCAGTCGCACAGGCGTCGGATTGATCAACCACGCCTCTTTCCCCAACCCCAGCAGCGGCAGATCGTGCAGGCTGTCGCTCAATGCCAGCTCGGCATCGAGGGCGCAAATCTCCGGCAGCAGCTTGTGCTGGCCGTGGCAATAGAAGCCCGGCATCAGGCCGCCAAAACGGTAGTGCATCTGCGAGCCAATGATCCGGTGGGGCAACTGGCCGGGCAGTTGCTGATAGAGCTGGGCGCGCACCAGCGCGCAGGGGCTGGCGGAGATAACCCAGCAGCGCGCCCCCTCCCGTTGCAACAATTCACGAGCCTGACGATACAGCCCCGGCCTGGTGCGGCAATAGGCGCGCACCAGCTTGCGCCAGCCGAGAGGAGAGAGCCCCAACGTGATGGCCCACCAGATAAGGGAGATACCGCGCCGCCGCTGGCTGGGAGCAAGATAGACCACGCCACCCAGCGCAATCACCGGCAACAGCAGCAGCGGCCAGATCCGGCGGCGCAGGATATAGCACAGCAGACCGGCGTGGCTGTCGCCGGGGGCCAGGGTGTCGTCAAAGTCGGCCAGGATCCAGCGCGGCGCACGTCCGTCAGGATCACGATCTATCGCGGAATGGATAATGGTGTCAGGCGCTGGGCGCATCAGCATCAGGGCGCAAGGGCTGCGATGGCTGCCGTGAGCTCGGGGGTGACAAATTCACTCCCCACATCGGGCGGACAGACAAAGTCGAACGGCTCGCCCGCCAGGGTGAAATTGAGCCGCCAGGCATGCAGATAACCGCGATCGGCTGACGTACCGCCATAGCGCTCATCCCCGAGAATGGGGGCGCCAATGCTTTTGAGGGCAACCCGGATCTGGTGGGTTTTGCCGGTCTGGGGCTTGATGCGATAGAGCCGCAGCCCCTCGCGCACCGACACCGAATCAAACCAGCTGATGGCAGGATTATCCAGCGTGCGCACCAGCATCCAGCTGCCGCCACGCCCCTTTTGCATATCCCCCTTCACCCAGCCCTGCTTCTTCTTGGGTTTGCGATCGGAGAGCGCCAGATACTGCTTGCTCACCTCACGGGCCGCAAAAGCCATGCTCAGCGCGCGGTTCGCCTCCGTGGTGCGGGCCAGCAGCACCAGACCAGAGGTCATCTTGTCGAGGCGGTGCACCGGATAGAGGGTGAGCCCGGTATCGGCCTTCACGCGATTGACCAGTCCCGAATTGACCGAATCACCGTCACCCTTCTCGTCATGCATGCCGATGCCGGGCTGCTTGTCGATAACCAGGAAAGCGGGATGCTCAAACAATATCCGGTACATAAAACCTCGGGAACTGGGGAATAAGGCATGCAGCCAACGACTGGCGGCGCTCGGGAGTGCTGCATTCTCCCTGCTCGGCCGCCATTTGGCAAACCGGGTGGGCAGAGGATAAAGATAAAAAATGGCCCAGCCTGCAACAGGCGGGGCCATCTTGGCAGCTCAACCCTTACACATTGCGCGGGCGCAGGTGGGCGTGCCAGCGCGCTTCCCACTTCTTGAACAGCCAGACGATGACAAAGGTGAGCAGCATATAGAGCAGCCCTGCGGTCAAAAACGCCTCGAACGGACTGTAGTAGCGAGAGTTGATGATCCGCGCCGCGCCGGTCAGATCGACGATGGTGATGATGCCCGCCACCGCCGAGCCTTGCAGCATGAAGATCACCTCGTTGCTGTAAGCCGGCAGTGCCCGACGAAACGAGTTGGGCAAAATGATCCGGGTCAGGGTCTGCCAGCGGGTCATGCCAAAGGCGTTGGCAGCCTCAATCTGGCCGCGCGGCATATTGTGTACCGCTCCGCGCACGATCTCGGCGGTATAGGCGGCGGTATTGAGGGTGAAAGCCAGCAGCGCACAGAACCAGGCTTCGGAGAAGAGCGACCAGGCGGCACTGTTCTTCAGCCACTCCCACTGGGCGGCGCCGTAGTAGATGATAAAGAGCTGCACCAGCAGCGGGGTACCGCGAAAGAAGTAGATATAGGCCCAGATCGGCCCCTTGATCAACCAGTTGCGGCCGTTGCGCAGAATGCCCATGGGCACCGCCAGCATCAACCCAAGGATCAGAGAGAGGGCCACCAGCCAGACCGTGGTGTAGAGACCCTCCCAGTAGGTGGGCCACTCTTTGAGAATGATTGAAAAATCCATGGCTTACCTCGTTTTGATGGCGTAGTGACGCTCGGCCCACTTGAGCGCCGAGGTAGAGACGGCAGTGAAGATCAGGAAGATTAACGCCACCGCCATGTAGAAGGTGAAGGGTTGCTGGGTCGAGCCCGCCGCCAACGAGGCTTTGCGCACCATGTCATCGAGGCCGATGATGGAGACCAGCGCGGTGGTTTTCAGCAGCACCAGCCAGTTGTTGCCAAACCCCGGCAGAGCGTGGCGCATCATCTGGGGGAAGAGGATCCGCACAAACACCTGGGTTGCCCGCATGCCAAAGGCCCGTGCGGCCTCCAGCTCCCCTTTGTCCACCGCCAGAATGGCGCCGCGAAAGGTCTCGGTCATGTAGGCGCCGAAGATAAAACCGATGGTCGCGACACCGGCCACAAAGGGGCTGATGTCGATATAGTCCGGCAGCAGGGAGACCCACTCCTGATTGGGATTGCTCTCCAGTAACCAGCTGTTGTAAGTCTCGTTGACCCAGGTGCAGATGCCGTTGATCAGCACCTGGCCGCCAAAGAAGAGCAGCATCATCAGCACCAGATCGGGGATGCCACGAATGATGGTGGTGTAGCCGGTGGCGATGGCCCTGGCCCACTTGTAGGGAGAGAGTTTGGCCAGCGCCCCCAGCATCCCCAGCAGCAACGCCAGCAGCAGGGAGGCCAGCGCCACTTCCAGGGTGACCCAGGCGCCCTCCAGCAGCGAGGCTTCGTATCCTTTCAAATCAAACATATGCAGCTCCATCGCCACTGAATCTTCACGCCCCTGCTAACCAGAAGGCTCCATAGCAGTCCGAATGAAATATGTGCAGCTCCATTGCAATCAATGCGGGCCCGTAAACTCCCTCAGGGAGGTGACGGGCCCGATGACTACTGACGGGATCAACCTGTCGTTACTTGCCGTAGACGTCTTTGGACTTACTCGCCGTAAACGTCTCTTTGTTTTACTCTCCGTAAACGTCGAACTCGAAGTACTTGTCGTTGATTTCCTTGTACTTGCCGTTGGCACGCAGCGCCAGAATGGCGGCGTTGAATTTCTCTTTCAGATCCTTGTCAGCCTTGCGCACCGCAATACCGGCACCCTCGCCAAACCACTTGGGATCGGTCAGTTTCGGGCCGACGAATTCAAAGGCATCACCGCCCTCTTTCTTCAGCAGACCGTCGGTGATGGCGGCAGAGTCGGCCAGCACATAGTCCACACGGCCGGATTTCAGATCGAGATAGGCTTCATCGGCCGTGCCGTAACGCTTGATGGTGGCGTTGGGGAAGTTGTCGGTAATATAGGTATCCATAGAGGTCGCACGCTGCACCGCGACGGACTTGCCTTCCATAAAGGCTTTGTCGAGCTGCACATCAGTGCCCTTCTTGGCGGCAAAGCGGGCCGGAATGTGCTGGTACTTCTGGGTGAAGTCCACCTTCTTCTTGCGCTCTTCGGTGATGTCCATGGTAGCGATGATGGCGTCAAACTTGCGCGACAGCAGCGCCGGAATGATGCCGTCCCAATCCTGCTTGACCAGGGTGCACTTTACTTTCATCTCTTCGCACAGGGCGTTGGCGATGTCGATATCAAAGCCTTTCACCTCGCCACTGGGCTCGGTCCAGGAGAAGGGGGGATAGGCACCCTCAACCCCGATCCGGACCTCTTTCCACTCCTTGGCCATCAGGCTACCGGACGCGAGGGCAGTCACTACGGCTGTCGCCAGCATCAGCTTGTTCATGTATCTCTCCTTGATAAAACAGTTGATTGGGTAACCAGGCATCCCGCCATCAGTAGATGGATGAGATGAATTGCTTGAACCGCTCGGATTTGGGATGGGCGAAAATCTCCTTGGGGTTGCCCTCCTCTTCCACCCGCCCCTGATGCAGAAACATCACCTTGTTCGAGACATCCCGGGCAAACGACATCTCGTGGGTCACCACCAGCATGGTCCGTCCCTCTTCGGCCAGCTCGCGCATCAGGCCGAGCACCTCCCCCACCAGCTCGGGATCCAGCGCCGAGGTGGGTTCATCAAAGAGCATCACCTCGGGCTCTACCGCCAGCGCACGGGCAATAGCGGCCCGCTGCTGCTGACCACCGGAGAGGTGACCAGGATAGTAGTCGCGCCGCTCCCACAGCCCGACCCGGTTAAGCAGTTGCTCTGCCTTGGCCAGTGCTTCGGCACGAGGCACTTTGAGCACCTGGATCGGCACTTCGATGATGTTCTGCATGATGGTCATGTGCGACCAGAGATTGAAGCTTTGGAAAACCATCGCCAGCCGGCTGCGGATCCGCTCCACCTGACGCATATCCTCGGGCAACCGCTCGCCGGCGCGGCTGGTTTTCATCCGGATCAACTCGCCATGGAGCGAGACGGTGCCGGATGAGGGGGTTTCGAGCAGATTGATACAGCGAAGAAAGGTCGACTTCCCCGAGCCGGAGGAGCCGATAAGGGAGATCACATCCCCCTTGTGGGCGGTCATGTCGATGCCCTTGAGCACTTCGTGGGTGCCAAAATATTTGTGCAGATCACGTACTTCCAGTGCGGCAACGTCGCTCATCCATTACAACCTTGTCTGTCCCTAGACGCCGCAGGGGCGTGACTCAACCATCGTCTATTTAACAAAAAGTTAACCGATGGCAACCTTCAGCGAAAATATCACCCGGATAGTGAAAAAACAATACAGAACGAGGGTCTTCAGGGGATTCGCTCTATTTTTATTCGCCCTTTGCGTATTTTCCAGCACTTTGTTTGCATAAACAGCCGTTTCAATAGCTGTTCCGATACCGCCTTTTTATACCCCAATCATATCAGTGGCAAGAGAAAAGCGTGATGTGTGCCAAACCGGCACCAACATGGATTTATGCACACCCTTGCCGAGCGAAACATCGGCTCCCCGATCGGATCGACTTGATTTCATTGGTGCACTCGGGCTCGCACAGAACCTTATCAAACAGAGAGGTTGTGGCAAAAAAGTAACAATCCGCCCCCAAAAGGGCTGTTTTTGGCCATGAAAGCGAGAGATATGTGACACAGAGCCAATAAGTAATGATAAGGTGGTATTTTTATCAGTTTTTGTGATCGAGGCCTCGATGTTGCTCAACGTGTTGCTGATCCTGTTGCCACTGGCAATCGGCTATCTGGTTCCCCTCTCCTCTGCCCGACTGATCAAGCTGGTCAACCAGAGTCTGGGCAAGATGGTCTACCTCATCCTGTTTCTGATGGGGCTCGGGCTTGCCTATGTGGAAAACCTGGGCAGCAATCTGGCGGTGATCTTCAAGGTCGCCGGGGTGATGCTGGCGGCGATCACCTTCTGTAACCTGCTGGCCCTCTGGTGGCTCGACAAACGCACGCCGCCGACCCACGAGGCAAACGATGCCAAGATGCCGAGCAAGCTCCATCTCCTGTGGGAGTCGCTGCAGCTCTGCTTTGTGGTGCTCGGCGGTGTGCTGCTGGGTCTGCTGATGGATCTGCGCGCTCTGCCCATCGACAAATGGAGCGAGTGGGCCCTGATGCTGCTGCTGTTTCTCATCGGGGTGCAGATGCGCAACTCCGGCATGCGGCTACGCCAGATCCTGCTCAACCCCTGGGGGATGAAGATCGCCGCTACTGTCATTGTCAGCAGCTGGCTCGGCAGCCTGCTGGCGGCCCAGTTGCTGGGCATGCCCCTGGCTCACGGGCTGGCGCTGAGCTCGAGCTTCGGCTGGTATTCCCTGTCGGGCATTCTGGTGGCCGACAAGCTGGGGCCTGTGCTGGGCTCGGCCGCCTTTATCAACGATCTTGGGCGCGAGCTTATCGCCATTCTGATCATCCCGGTCCTGATGCGCCGCCACCCCTCGGCGGCCATCGGTTACGGCGGCGCCACGGCGCTGGACTTCACCCTGCCGGTCATCCAGAAGTCGGGGGGCATCACCGTCGTACCGGTGGCCATCGTCTCCGGCTTTATCCTGAGTCTGCTCGGCCCCATCCTGATCCTCGGGTTTCTGGCGATCTAAGCCTGATTTCCACATTGCAGATAAAAAAGCCCGACCTTGTTGTCGGGCTTTTGCTGTTTGGAGCAACCACGCACTGGCTGCGATATTGCTCGCAGCATTATTCGCGCCACAGGCCGCCACTCATCACCCTTTCGATAGCAAACGTCCGGTCGTGCACCAGCAGCAGATCCGCATCCTGCCCGACCCCGATACGGCCCTTGCTGCAGAGCCCCAGCGCCTGTGCCGGATTGCTCGTCACCGCGGCCAATGCCTTCTCCAGCGAGACACCGAGCCGGATCGCGCGCACGCACTGCTGCCACAGGCTGGCAATCTGGCCGCAGCGCATCTCGATTAACCGCCCCTCGCCATCAAAGCGCGGCAGGCTGGCGTTGGCATCCGAGCTGAAGGTGATGCGCTCGGCAGGCACATTGGCGGCCAGCAGCTCGAGGAGCGCATCGGCGGCAAGCCGCTCGCCATCCTCCAGCAGATCGGGAAAGCTCGAGGTGGTGAGGTCGACCCAACCTCCCGCCTTGCCCCACTCGATGGCCTCGGCAAAGAGCCAGGGATTACGGTTGCAGTGGGTGGGATAGAGCTGGCGCAGCGGAATGTCGGTCTCATCGCGCAGGGCCCGCAGGGGAGCCAATGCCCCCTTGCCATCCCCGACATGGAAGAAGCTGACCCCGCTCTTGCCCGCAAGCAGTCCGGCCACCCGCGCCTCGCTGGCAAGCCTGGCCAGCTCATCGTGGGTTGGCGCACTGGATCTGTGGTCACTGATGGCCACCTCCCCCACCCCCAATACCTCGGGGATCAGGATGATGTCCGACTCCACCGTGCCGGTCAGGGTCTTGACCGGTAGATGGTAGGAGCCGGTATACATGAAGGCGCTTACGCCGGCGGCGCGAAACTCGCGCACCTTGCCGAGCACCTGCGCGGGAGTGCGGGTCAGGCTGTCGGTGCCAAGCGCCGCCACCAGGGTAGTGACACCTGCCTTGAGCGCCTCGCTCGCCGCCAGTTCAGGGGTGCGAAAAGCAAAGCCCCCCTCACCGCCACCGCCGGTGATATGGGCCAGCGGATCCACCAGCCCGGGCACCAGATAGCGGCCACGACCATCGACACGATGCAGCGGCCAGTTTGTGGGCACCGTCAACCCCTTGCCCATCCAGGCGATACGGCCATCAGCCACCAGCAGATCCTGCTGGACAAGGTGGGTGGGGCTGAAGATCTCGGCCCCCTCGATCAGGGTCAACATGGCGCTCCTCCTTGCACGATTGTCGCTTGCCCAATGAAAAGAGAGGGAGCAAGCTCCCTCCCCCCGTCAACCACCATATATATCGTACTTGAAGTACTTCTGGTTGATCTGCTGATAGGTGCCATTGGCACGCAGCGCCTTGATCGCCTCGTCCAGCTTGCCCTTGAGCTCCTTATCGCTCTTGCGCACGGCGATCCCCATACCATCACCAAACCACTGGCGATCGGTCAGGGCGGGCCCCACATAGTCGAACTTGTTGCCCCCCTCTTTGCCAAGGAGCCCCTGCTCGATGGCAGAGGCATCGGCCAGCAGAGCCAGCACCCGACCCGCCTTCAGATCGAGATAGGCCTCATCGGCATTACCGTAGCGGACTATGGTGACATTCGAGCCAAAATTGTCGGTCAGGTACTTGTCGTGGGTGGTGGCCCGCTGCACCCCGATGCGCTTGCCCGCCATGCCTTCCGGGGTCAATGTCAGCTCGGTCCCCTTGGCCGCCACAAAGCGATTGGGAATATGGGCATATTTCTCGGTGAAATCGACCTTCTGGCGCCGCTCGTCGGTAATCGACATGGCGGCGATGATGGCGTCGTATTTTCGCGACAGCAGGGCCGGGATCATGCCGTCCCAATCCTGCGCCACCAGCTCGCACTTGACCGCCATCTGCTTACAGAGGGCGTTGGCGAGATCGATATCAAACCCCTTGATCTCGCCCGACGCATCGGTCCAGGAGAAGGGCGGGTAGGCCCCCTCCACCCCGAAGCGCACGGTTTTCCACTCCTTGGCCATGGCGGGGGTGGCCAGCAGGCTGGCAACAAACAGGGCTGAGAGGGTCAGTCTGATCTTCATCATGAGTACTCCATTACATAAAAAGCGCACAGGCGCGGACAAGGCACCGCAGGCGAATGCATGCGATGACCAAAAGCGGCAAAATCTGGATGAGCGAGATCACGCCCAAGCGGGCGTCAGTGAACTGCTCCAGGGGTTCGATCTATTCGTCGAACCACTCGGAGAGATAGAAAGGCTTGAAGTAGAAGGCCAGAAAAAAGCCTCTGGCTTTGCGCATCATGGTGGTTTGTCGCGTCCTGTGACAAAGATGGCAATCACCTTAGCACGCCCGAATTTTGCCCGGCAAGAGGCAGCCGCCAGGCAGTAGCAAAATCCCGATCATGGTCAAGGCAGGCGGGATCCGTTAGGCTCGAAGCATCTTGCCATTCCATAACAGACCCACAGCAACCGATGAATTTTCTGGCCCATCTCCATCTGGCTGCCCACACCCGAAGCTCCCTCACCGGCAATCTGCTCGGCGATTTCGTCAAAGGCACGCTGCCCACGGGGCTTGCCGCCCACTTCGATGAGGGGATCTGGCTGCACCGCAAAATTGATGCCTTCACCGACAGCCACCCCGAGCACAAGGCGGCCGTCGCCTGTTTCGAGGCCCCCTGGCGCCGCTTTGGCGGCATAGTGGTGGATATGATCTACGACCACTGGCTGAGCCTGCACTGGGGACTGTTCAGCACCGAGCCCCTGCCCCGCTTCCTGCAACGCAGTTATGACCAGCTATTGGCGGATCACCCACGCCTGCCGGATGGACTGCCGCTTCCCCTCAAGCGGATGGCCGAGCAGAACTGGATCGCCTCCTACCGCCACAGGGAGGGGCTGGGGCAAGCCCTTAACGGCATCGGCCGCCGACTGCGCCGCCCGGTACAACTGGGAGAGGCGCTGCTGACCCTCGATGAATCGCAGTGGCAAACATGCGAGGCGGGGTTTCTGCGCTTCTATCCCGCGCTGATGGACTTTAGCCAGCAGCAGCTGGCCCAATATCGGGCAGCCCACGGGGCACAGTGATCCCTCTGGATAGGCCTGCGTCCCGATAAAAAACGCCCCTTGCGGGGCGTTTCAGATTGCTGAAGAACCCCCTCTTTTTCAAAGAGGGGGTTCTTTTTTAGCTCGGCACCAGGGGGCCACTCACTGACTGACAAGCCG
>NZ_JBSTYP010000060.1:0-29454 GCF_054052405.1 Aeromonas aquatilis
GACATTGAAAATCAAAAATTGTTTTTGATGTTCGATGCTGTGAGTGCCCACACAGATTGCTTGATTCAAATTGTTAAAGAGCGTCACGCTTATCGCGCTGAGGAGGCGCATATTACGCTCCTCACTTCGAAAGTCAAGCGATTGTTTTCGCTTTTCTTTCGGCGCCAACTTCGCTAGGAAGCTGGCTCATCAGGTTGGCGTGTTCCGCCGTGCTGGTAGGGGCGCATTATAGGGAGCCGCGCCAGGATGACAAGGGCTTTTTGCAAAAAAGCGTTCGTTTGCTGAAAAAGCGAACTGAACGCCCCAAAACAGCCCCTTGGCACCTCTTTTACGCCGCTTTTTTGCTCAACTCTTCGTTTTGTGCCCGGATATAGTTGACCCAGCTGGTTGCCTTCTGCTGCCAGTTATCCTGCTGCTGCAGCTCGCGGGCCAGTTCCAGCGCCTGGGCATACTGCTCCTTATTAAGGTGTGCCTGCACCAACAACGCTTTGGCACGATTGCCTTGCTCGCCTTTTACCGACTTGATGGCGGCGAGCTGGGTCATGGCAGCATCTGTCTTGCCCTGTTGCAACATCAGTTCGGCGGCGCGCATGGCGGCTTTGGGCTGACCGTGCAGGTTGGCCAACTGTTGCCAGCTATCAACTGCTTGTGACCACTCTCGGGCACCTTCCCACAATTGGGCCAGCAATTGGCGGTTTTCAGCACTTTGCTTCATCTGTCCCTTGGCCATGGCCGCTTCCAGCAGACGGGCACCACGATAAGGCAGCCCTTGCCAGGCATAGAGGCGGATCAGCTGATTGCGGGCAGATGCATCATCCATCAGTTTTCTGTCGATAGCTGTTTGCAGCAGAGCCAACGCCTGATCGCCGCGTTTGGCGGAGAGGTTGAGCGATACCGCCTGCTGCCACCATTTGCTCTCTTTGGGTTCGTGGCTGATCAACTCAGCCACCTGCTCGGCAGCCACGCCATAACGTTGCTGAGCGGTGAGGGCGGAGAGACGAATAATGGCGGCCTGCTTCTGCCAACCCTTCTTCAACAACTGTTCGCTCTGGCTGGCGGCGTCACCGTACTGCTTGTTGTGGTAATAGAGGCCGGCCAGACGCAGGCGCAGTGCATCGTCTTGCTTGAGTGCCAGTGCCGCCTTGTAGCTGGCGATGGCACCAGACCAGTTGGATTGCTGGGCCTGAATATCGCCGCGCAGTCGCAGCAGCTGGAGCTGTTGCTGCTCGGGCCACTCTTTATAGGCAAGGGCCTGTTCGACGTAGCGGCTCGCCTGGGCGATCTGTTGCAGATTGGCCGCCAGCGAGGCTTGCAACTGCGCCAGCCAGGCACGCTCGGCATCGCCATTTGGCTTGAGGCCGGATGCCTTGCTCTGGGCTTGTTGCCACTGACCGGACTGATAGAGCTTCATCACGGGTTCAAGCTGACGGGAGAAGTAAGGGCTGACCTCCATCGCCAGACAGGCTTGGCCGACCAGGGCAAGCAGACAGATCCAGATCCGCAACATAGTTATGACTCCAGTTTGAATTTGAGCGTGATGACTTGCACCAGCTTGTCGGTGGCGCCCGGTCTCGGCTGATAGCGCCACTTGTTGATCGCCTGAATGGCCGCCCGCTCGAACTGACGCTTGGGCTTGGCCTCGACCACTTCCACATCCTGCACGCCACCTTCGGCATTCACGCTAAAGCGCAGGGTGACGAATCCTTCGATCCCTGACTGCTGGGCACGATAGGGGTAGACCGGCTCAATCCGTTGCAGCGGCATCAGCATGTCACCTGCGCCGATACCCGCTCCCTGCTGCTGGCCGTGGTAGTTGCCACTCAATACAGGTGCGGTACTGGTCGCCACTCCGGGGGCATAGACCTGCACCGCGCTGAGGCTGGAAACCAGATCCAGACTCGGCTCAACGGCCGCCAAGGGGGCCGCGGCAGGCATCGGCAGCGGTGTCGAGGCCAATGCCGCGGGAGGCTCTGGCAGAGGCTCGGGTTCCTGCGGTACCGGACGCTCGCGTACCTGCACCTCGGTCACCTCGTTCTGCATATTGATGACGATGGACTTCTGTTCGCTCGCCACCTTCTCGCCCCGGGGCGGTTCAACTAGCGTGGCCATGAACAGCAGGATGCCCAGACTGAGGGCGATCCCCAGCCCCAGGCTCATTAGCTTGTATTTCATTTCGGTGCCACCGCCACGGCGATATTGGCGATACCCGCCGCCTTGGCCTCATCCATCATCCGCACCACCTTGCCGTGGGGCACTCGCTCGTCGGCCTGGATCACCAGGCTGACATCGGGTTGCTCCGCCAGCAGGCGGGCGATGGTGGCCTGTACCCGCTCCACATCGATCTGCTTGCGGTCGAGGAAGATCTGACCCTGAGCCCCGATCGCCAGCATGATGCTGGAGGATTTCTGCGCCTTGGCCTGACTGGCCTGGGGTCTGTGTACCTCGAGCCCGGCTTCGCGCACGAAGGAGGTGGTGACAATAAAGAAGATCAGCATGATGAACACGATATCCAGCATGGGGGTCATATCGATCTGCACTTCGTCACGCTGGCGTTTGGATTGCCGTCTCATTGCATTACCTTCTCTTCTCGCAGGCCGTCCCGGGTCTTGGCCAGCGCACGCTTGGCCTGACTCTCGAGGCGACTGAGTAACAACACGCCGGAGAGCGCCACCACCATGCCTGCCATGGTGGGGATGGTGGCGCGGGAGATCCCGCCCGCCATACTCTCCGGGTTAAAGCGGTTGGCCGCAGCCAACGCATCGAATACGCCGATCATGCCGGTCACAGTGCCCAGCAACCCCAGCATGGGGCAGAGCACCACCAGGGTGCGGATGAAGATCAGATGACGGTTCAGTTCCAGCTCGGCCTGCGCCAGCCAGCGGCTGCGGATCGCTCGGGCGTGCCAACTGTGGCGCTCGCTGCGGGCCTGCCAGCGGCCGAGCAGCTGTTGCTGCAAGGGGCCAAAACCCAGATTGAGGTAGAGCAACCGCTCGATCATCAAAATCCACATCAGCACCAGCAGGGCCAGAATGACCCAGAGCACCGGGCCGCCACGGCCCATGAAGCTCTGCAGCTGTTGCCAGATGTCGAGCATCATGCTGCTCGCTCCATCCCGCCGTTATTGCTCTCGGCGCGCTCGGCCAGAATGCCGGCCACCTGCTGCTCCAGCACATTGGAGAGCTCGGTGAAGCGCGATTGCAGCAGGCAGTGGGCCAGGATCAGCGGAATGGCCGCAACCAGACCCTGTACCGTGGTAACCAGCGCCATGGAGATGCCGCCCGCCATGATCTTGGGATCGCCGGTGCCAAACTGGGTGATGGCCTGGAAGGTGCCGATCATCCCGGTTACGGTACCGAGCAGACCCAGCATGGGGGCGATGGCCGCGATTACTTTGACCATGCCGATGCCGCGCTCCATGCGAGGAGTCTCCTGCAGGATCGCCTCATCAAGACGCAGCTCGAGGGTCTCCATGCTCAGCTCGGGGTGTTTGTCCGCCACCGTCAGCACCCGGCCGAGGGCGTTGTCGGCATGGTACTCGCCGCTTTTGAGCTGGCGGCGCACCAGGGTCAGTTCGCGGGAGAGACTCCACAGCCGTACCGCTGCGATCCCCAAGCCGATGGCAGCCAGCAGCACGATAATGGCGCCAACCTGACCACCCTGTTGTACCTGCTGCCAGAAGGTGGGCGCCTGTGCCAGCATCGCCAGCAGAGTGCCATGCGAAGGATCCAGCGACAGCGCTTCCCCTTCCTGACCCTGATAAGCCGCAACGGCAGAGAGCACGCTACCGGGCAGACCCAGTACCGGGCTCAAGCCTTCGGCGGTCGGTTGCAGGAAGCCTTCGCTCCCCAGCAGGGCAAAACTGCCAACCCGGGTCAGCGACTGCTCGCTGGCAGCCCCCTGGGCATCGAGCACCTTGCCGTTGAACTGAGCAATCCGGCCAGATTCGCGGATCTCCTGCAGCAGCGTGGCGGGCAGCAGGGAGAGGGCGGCGCGATCCGGCACCTGTTTATCCTGTGCCATGGTTTTCAGCGGGGCGAGACGCTCCGGGTACTGGCCCTCTACGGCGGATGCGTTCAGCAGCTTGACCGCATCGCTGGCGCCCTGACGGGTGACCGCGAAGATCTCGTTCATGTCGCCGGAGGCTTGCTCCCACTGGGCGTTAAGCTCGACCAGCTGCTTCTCGTTGCTGGCGAACTTGCCAGCCAGCTCCTTGCTCAGGCGCTGGGCCTCGGCCAGTCTGGCGCGGGCAGAGCCGAGCTCCCTGGCAACGGTCGCCAGATCTTGCTGAGCCTGCTGTTCACGAGCCTGTTCCTGCTGCTGCCACTCATCGGCGACAGCAGCGTTGGTACCGCAGGAGAGAGCAATAAGGAGGGGGAACCACTTCATGGTGACTCTCATGATTGGGCCTCCTGACTACGGCTGACAGAGAGGGGGACATTGAGCAACTGGGGAATTTTCTTGTCGGCGGCCACATCCATCGCCTCGGCGATAGGGGAGAGCCACTGGCTATCGAGGGCTTGCCACTGCTTCGCCTCGGCGGACCAGCGCCATGCCTGACTGCGATCGGCAGTCATTGCCAGCAGGGAGACCCGACCCAGCGCCAGCACATCAACCCGACGCGGAGCACCATCCAGCTCCAGCTCTGCGGAATAGCTGTCCATCCGGCTGCCGTACTCGGCTTCAATCTGATAGGCCTGCAGCAGCTGACGGAATTTCTCTGCCTCGCTAACGTCTGCGCGAGCCAGGGTCGCTTTCAACTGTTCAACACGGGCCAAGCGATCTTCCCGGCGCAGGGGAATGTCGTCTTGCACCAGCTGTTCCAGGTCTGCCTGCATCTGCAACATCAAAGGGATCAAACCCTGACGGGTCTCTTGCACCGCTTCCAGCTGTTGATTGAGCTTGCCCAGCTCATTTTGCTGATCGGCCACCAGAGATTGCATGTAGCGGTTGTAGGCCTCGAGATCGCGTAGTTGCAGCTGAGCATTTTGCAGCTCCAGTCGTGCAGCAACGGCTGCATCGGCGGCTTTTTCCACCCGCTGCTGGGAGGCTTTCCCGGCAGCTATGCTGTTCTTGAGGGCGGGAGCAACCAGCTCATCCCCGATGGCAGCAAAGTGGACTGACAGTGGCAGCAGGGCCACACCCCATAACTTGTTCATTGAAATACATCTTATTAATGATAACTATTATCATTATCTCAAATGCAACGCAGACTGGCAACGAGAGGATTTTCTTGGCCTTTATGCACAAAAACAGGATAATTTTTAAGCACGCACGGAATAACTGGCCTCAATAGCCACTGCACAAATATAAAAAACGAGAAAAATCTTTTCGATCAGTGTGATAGAGATCGAAAAAGGAGAAAGTAATGCTCAACGATGCGATCTGGGAACATATCGACAAGTTCACCAAGGCAACAAAAACCAGCGATATCCAGCAACTGCTGGAGCGCTTCAGTCATCAAATGGGCTTCGATTACTTTCGGCTGCTGATTATTTTCCCCATCAGCATGCAAAAATCCCACGTGGCACTGTTCAACAACTGTCCGACCACCTGGTTTGACGCCTATAGCGAAAACCAGTATCTGACCCAGGATCCGGTGGTCTATCTGGGGCTGAAACAGACCCAGCCGATCTTCTGGAACAAGCTCGACTGCGACTCGCCCTGGCTGCCCAGCGCCAGCCGCGACGTGATGAACCTGGCCGCCGATTTCGGGGTACGCAATGGCGTCTCCTTTCCGCTGCACACCCCGCAGGGGGAGCACGGCATCCTCTCATTCATCACCAAGGAGAAATCCAACTCCGACCTGATGTTTGAAAATGTCCCGCTGCTGTCGTTTTGCGCCAGCTACATCTTCAACTCCGCACTGCAACTAATCAAAAGCAGACCGGATATGATGAAATACCTGACCGAACTGTCGGATCGGGAGAAGGAGTGCCTGTTCTGGGCCAGCGAGGGCAAGACCTCCTGGGAGATCGCCACCATCCTCGGCATCAGTGAGCGGACGGTCAACTTCCACCTGACCCAGGTGACCAACAAGACCGACTCGAAGAACCGCAGTCAGGCCATCGCCAAAGGGATCACCAGCGGCATCATAGTGCCCTCCCTCGATGAGGTCACCATCACCAACCTGCGGCTGTCGTAACCCTCAACAGCAACAAAAAGAGCCGCAATTGCGGCTCTTTTTCATTTCAGAAAGTGACTTATCAAAAGTGACTTACTCAACGGTCACCGATTTTGCCAAGTTGCGCGGCTGGTCCACGTCAGTGCCCTTGATCAGGGCGACGTGGTAGGAAAGCAGCTGCAGCGGCACTGTATAGACGATGGGGGCGATCACCTCTTCCACATGGTTGAGGTTCATGACCCGCATGGTCTCGTCGCTCTTGAAGCCGGTATCGGCATCGGCGAAGACGTAGAGGATACCGCCACGGGCGCGCACCTCTTCCACGTTGGACTTGAGCTTCTCCAGCAGATCGTTGTTCGGCGCCACCACAATGATGGGCATTTCGGCATCGATCAACGCCAGCGGGCCGTGCTTCAGTTCGCCAGCGGCATAGGCTTCGGCGTGGATGTAGGAGATCTCTTTGAGCTTGAGCGCCCCTTCCATGGCGATGGGGTACTGGCTGCCACGGCCGAGGAACAGGCTATGCTGCTTGTCGGCAAACTCTTCGGCCAGGGTTTCGATATCCTTGGCCAGCGCTAGGCTCTCTTTAATACGCAGCGGCAGGGCTTGCAGCGCCTTGACCAGTTCGGCTTCGGCGGCGGCGCTCAGGTGGCCACGACAGTGACCGACCGAGGCCACCAGCATCAGCAGGCCAGCCAGCTGGGTGGTGAACGCCTTGGTGGAGGCCACACCAATTTCTGCCCCCGCGCGGGTCATAAAGGCCAGATCCGATTCACGCACCAGCGAGGAGCCCGGCACGTTGCAGATAGCCAGCGAGCTCATATAGCCGGATTCCTTGGCCAGACGCAGCGCCGCCAGAGTATCGGCAGTCTCGCCACTCTGGGAGAGGGTCACCAGCAGGCTGTTGGGGCGCACTACCGATTTGCGATAGCGGAACTCGGAGGCGATCTCCACATCGCAGGAGACGCCAGCGATCTCTTCGAACCAGTAGCGAGCCACCATGCCGGAGTGATAGGAGGTGCCGCAGGCGACGATCTGCACGTGATCGACCTTGTCAAAGATGGCGCGTGCGCCGTTGCCGAACGACTCGACCACCACGTGATCGTTGCCCAAACGCCCTTCCAGGGTGTTGGTGATCGCTTTGGGCTGCTCGTGGATCTCTTTGAGCATGTAGTGGCGATATTCGCCCTTGTCACCGGCATCGTGGGAGAGCTCGGACTCCTGCTCTTCGCGCACCACGGCGTTGCCGTTGGTATCGAAGATGTGCACGTCACGGCGGGTCACTTCGGCCACATCACCCTCTTCCAGGAAGATGAAGCGACGGGTCACCGGCAGCAGCGCCATCTGGTCGGAGGCGATAAAGTTCTCGCCGATGCCACGGCCGATCACCAGCGGTGAACCGGAGCGGGCAACCACCACGCGGCTGTCGTCGCGGCTGTCCATCACCACGGTACCGTAGGCACCGCGCAGCTGCTTCACCGCAGTCTGCATGGCAGCCAGCAGGCTGCCGGCGCTCTTCAGCTCGTGATGAACCAGATGGGCAATCACCTCGGTATCGGTGTCGGAGCTGAACACATAGCCCAGCGACTTCAACTCTTCCCGCAGCTCTTCGTGGTTCTCGATGATGCCATTGTGCACCACCACGATATGCTCGGAGACGTGGGGGTGGGCATTGCGCTCGGAGGGCTCGCCGTGAGTGGCCCAGCGGGTATGGGCGATGCCGGTACCACCATGGACGGACTGCTCGTCGAGCGCCTTGGCCAGCTCGGCCACCTTGCCCAGACGGCGTACCCGCTGCAGCGGCTGGCTGGCGCTGAACACGGCCACACCGGCCGAGTCGTAACCGCGATACTCGAGGCGACGCAGCCCCTCTACCAGAATTTCAGCCACATCACGTTGGGCGACGGCCCCGACGATGCCACACATACACTTCTCCTTGAGATGCAAATCGTAAAGTCAGTTGGATGGTTCAGAGCTCGATGTCAACAAGTGACCGGGGCGCAGATAAGCGTCACCCCCTGGGCTTGAATCTGTTCTCTGGCCTCGCTGGCCAGCCCCTCGTCGGTCACCAGGGTATGGATGCTCGACCAGGGAAGTTCGAGATTGGGGATCTTGCGGCCGATCTTTTCCGATTCGACCATCACAATGACCTCCCGCGACACCGCGGCCATCACCCGCGACAGGCCCACCAGCTCGTTAAAGGTGGTGGTGCCACGCTCCGGGTCGATACCGTCGGCACCGATAAAGAGCTGGTCGAAGTCGTAGGATCGCAGCACCTGTTCCGCCACCTGCCCCTGGAAGGATTCGGAGTGAGGGTCCCAAGTGCCACCGGTCATTAATAGGGTAGGCTCATTTTCCAGCTCGCGCAGGGCACCGGCCACATTGAGGGAGTTGGTCATCACGATGAGGCCGCGCTTGTTGCCCAGCATGGGGATCATGGCGCTGGTGGTGCTGCCGCTGTCGATGATGACGCGGTTGTGATCACGCAGCCGCTCGGCCGCCGCACGGGCAATAGCTAACTTTCGGTTCGAAACTTGCTCAGGGTTGGCCTCGACCACCATCTCGTTCGGCAAGGGAACGGCACCACCGTAACGGCGCAGCAGCAGACCGCCGGTCTCCAGTACCGCCAGATCTTTACGGATGGTCACTTCGGAGGTAGAAAAGTGTTTGGCGAGGGCGTCGACACTCACTTCACCCTGCTCTTGTACCAGGGTCACTATGGTGTGGCGGCGTTGTTGAGTATTACGTTTGGTCATTTTTAAGTTTCGATTCGAAAGAACATCGAAATATTAGCCCCTTTTTCGGAAAAATAAAACAGCAAATAGGATCCGATTTGGTTCGATGCCAGAATGGGGGGCCAATTTGCAACGAGGATGCCATGCAAAAGAGAGTCATCTGGCTGGTGGAGGATGAGGCCAGCATCGCCGACACCCTGATTTACGCCCTGCAGACCGACGGCTTCGAGGTGGAGTGGTTCATGCTGGGCCAGCAGTTGCTGACACGACTGGAACAGACGCGACCCGACTTCCTGATCCTCGATGTGGGGCTGCCCGACATCAGCGGCTTCGAGCTCTGCAAGCAGGTAAGAGCCCTGACGGATACCCCCCTGATGTTCCTCACCGCCCGCAGCGAGGAGATAGACCGACTGATCGGGCTGGAGATCGGTGCCGACGACTATGTGGCCAAACCCTTCTCGCCGCGGGAAGTGTGTGCCCGGGTGCGGGTCATCCTGCGCCGCAGCCAGCCCGTCGCCCCCCAGCCCAGCGCCCTGCTGGTACTGGATGAAGAGCGGGCCCGCATCCATTTTCGCGGCCAACCGTTGGCCCTCACCCGCTACGAATATCTGCTGCTCAAGACCCTGATGCAGGCGCCGGGCCGGGTCTACTCGCGCCAGCAGCTGATGGATCTGGTGTGGCAGGATGCCGAAGAGAGTCTGGATCGCACCGTCGATACCCACATCAAGACCATCCGCGCCAAGCTGCGCGAACATGATCCCGAGGCCAACCTGATCCTCACCCATCGCGGACAGGGCTACAGCCTGGAGCTGGCATGAGACTCGGGTTGCAACTGCTGTGCGGCCTGCTGCTGATCTTCGCGCTGGCCGCCTGGTTCGTGCTGGAGATCTTCGTCGAAGAGATCAAACCCGGGGTGCGCAGCGCCACCGAAGATACCCTGGTCGACATGACCCAGCTGCTGGCGCCGCTCGCCCTCGATGATCTGAAAGAGGGCAATATGATGAACGGGCGGCTGGCCAGCGCCTTCGCCCGCCTCAACCAGAATCCCATCAATGCGATGATCGATGGCCACCTCAAGCAGCAGGCGGAGTACCGCATCTATGTCACTGACCAGAAAGGTAGGGTGATTTACGACTCAGACGGCACGGATCTGGGCAAGGACTATTCCCGCTGGAACGATGTCTACCGCACTCTGCGCGGCCAGTATGGCGCCCGCAGCACCCGCACCGATCCCGACGATGCAGCTAGCTCGACCATGTATGTGGCGGCGCCGCTGCGGGAGGGGACCGAGATCATCGGCTCCCTCACCGTCGCCAAACCCAATCGCACCCTGATGCCTGCCATCGAGCGGGGGGAACAGGAGCTGCTGCGGGCCGGCGGCCAGATGCTGCTCATCTCGCTGCTGATCGGCAGCCTGCTGGTGTGGTGGCTCAACCGCGCCATCGGCAAGCTGGTGCACTACGCCGACTCGGTCAGCAAGGGGGAGGCGGCACCGCTGCCACGGCTGCACACCGTCGAGCTGGATCGGCTCGGCCGCTCGCTGGAGACCATGCGCCACCAGCTCGATGGCAAAAGCTATATCGAAGCCTATGTGCACAGCCTGACCCACGAGCTGAAGAGCCCGCTGGCAGCCATTCGCGGGGCAGGGGAGATTTTGGCCGAAACGCCGCCCCCCGAAGTTGCCAAACGGTTTATCGGCAACATCAATCTGGAAACCGCCCGCATGCAGCAGCTGATCGAGCGAATGCTGCAACTGGCGCGGCTGGAGTCGGGGCAGGGACTGGATCGCCAGTCGGTGGAACCGGCAAAACTGGGCAAGCGCACCCTCGACGCCCGCCAGATCATCGCCCAGCGCCGTCAGGTCGAGTTGGTGGCCGAGCTGGCCAGCGCGCCGAAACAGAAGTGGGATCCGCTGCTGGTGGAGCAGGCCATCGGCAACCTGCTGGATAACGCCATCGACTTCTCTCCCGCCTACGGGCAGGTCACCCTGAGCGGCAGTCAGCAGGAGGAGGGCTACTGTTTTCGGGTCACCGACAGCGGCCCCGGCATTCCCGACTACGCCCTGCCGCGCATCTTCGAGCGCTTCTACTCCTTGCCGCGCCCGGACAAGGGCAAGAGCAGTGGTCTCGGGCTCAGTTTCGCCCATGAGGTGGCCCACCAGCATGGTGGCCGTCTGACCCTTGCCAACCGGCCGGAAGGGGGCGCGCAGGCGGAACTCTGGCTGCCGTTCGCCTAGTCACCCCCACAACTTCACATTCCCCACACAAAGCGGCATTAGACTGCCGCTTTCTCTCATCCATTTGCTCAAGGAAATGCTATGTCCCGCCTGCTTCTCTCCAGCCTGCTGGCTGCCGGTCTGCTCTGCGCTGTGCCGGCCTCAGCCGCCAGCGGCTGTTTTCTCTATGCCGACGGTAACGGTCAGACCCTCTCCAGCGAAGGGGACTGCTCCAGCCAGCTGCCGCCCGCATCCACCTTCAAGATCCCGCTGGCGCTGATGGGTTATGACAGCGGCTTTCTGGTGGATGAAGAGCATCCGGCACTGCCTTACAAACCGAGCTATGACGGCTGGCTGCCCGCCTGGCGTGAAACCACCACCCCGCGCCGCTGGGAAACCTACTCGGTGGTCTGGTTTTCCCAGCAGCTCACCGAATGGCTGGGGATGGAGCGCTTCCAGCAATATGTCGACCGCTTCGACTACGGCAACCGGGATCTCTCCGGCAATCCGGGCAAACATGATGGTCTGACCCAGGCCTGGCTCAGCTCCAGCCTCGCCATCAGTCCGGAGGAGCAGGCCCGCTTCCTCGGCAAGATGGTGAGCGGCAAGCTGCCGGTCTCGGCGCAGACCCTGCAGTACACCGCCAATATCCTCAAGGTGAGCGAGATCGACGGCTGGCAGATCCACGGCAAGACCGGCATGGGCTACCCGAAGAAACTGGATGGCAGCCTCAACCGCGATCAGCAGATCGGCTGGTTCGTCGGCTGGGCCAGCAAACCGGGCAAGCAGCTGATCTTCGTCCATACCGTGGTGCAAAAGCCCGGCAAGCAGTTCGCCTCGCTCAAGGCGAAAGAAGAGGTGCTGGCCGCATTGCCGGCGCAACTCAAGAAGCTCTGATCCCCACATAACCTGACGACAGGGCTGGAGGCCAAAGCTTCGCAGCCCGCTCCGATCATCAGGGTCAGCCCGCCGACACTGGGCTGACCTCCATCCGCACAAGGAGACAAAAATGAAATTATTCCTGTGGCTGCTCTGGCTTCCGGCCAGCATGGCGCTGGCCGCCTGCGACCTCTCAGACCGCCTGACCCGACAGGGGGCAGTCATCCATGATCGACTCAACCAGCTCGAATGGCAGGCGTGCAGCCTGGGCAGCGAGTGGCAGGAGGGGAAAGGGTGCGTGGGCACACCGGCCCTGCTGACGCAGCTTGAAGCCAAGGATGAAGCGGCCCGTCTTGGCGAGGGGTGGCGACTCCCCACCATCGAGGAGCTCTTCACTCTGCTCGACGAAAATTGCCGGGCGCCGATGACGGACCCCAACTTCTTTCCGGACATCCATGACAACGGGGAAAATACCGCTCCCTACTGGACATCCAGCACCATCGAGGAGATGCCGGAACTGGTCTACTACATCGACTTTATACATGGAGTGATAGACGGCCACACCGATCGTTTCGCGCAAGCTGCCCGACTGGTGCGCGCGCTAGACTCTTCGCCATAGGGCCAAGTTATCGGTTCACCATCACGCGGTAACTGGCATGGCTGGCACCTCAGCCAGAGAAGTTGGCCCGAGATCCACCCATCACGGACATGAGGTGAATATCCGTTGACTGGCCTAGCAAACGATCCTGTGACAATACGCAGAAAACAAATCAGTGATACTTTTGTTCAATTCTGGCCATGACCCCGGTGTCAGCGAGCTGCTGTAACGCACTCTCCAGGCGCTTTATTCTCTCGCTGGCCATGCTCTTGCGCACGAGCAGGTAAAAGGGTTGGGTCTCGAAGACAGCAGGCAGAATCCGAACCTGTTGCCCAGCCCCCTTTTTATTGATCTCGGACTGAAAACCGGGATTTCGGTAATAGAGGAATCGCCCACGGCCTGAAAGCAGCTTTCCCAAATTGGCTGACGTAGTAAGGCCTCCATCATCTACGTAGAGTCCGCCAAGCGCATAGAGGCGAGCGATCGCCCCACTGCCGTGATTCACCAAAATCATGCCTTTATCACCGAGTTGGCGAACATCATCCCAGGTTTTAACCACTACAGGATCATCACTACGAACAGCCAGGTGATAAGTTACTGAAAAAACAGCAGGCAGCAGAAAGTGGTAATACTCCCTGCGCTGGGCGTTATCACCCAGACCACAGAAGATATCCAGCTTGCCAAACAGGACGCTGCGTTCGATCCGTGCCAATGGCTGCATATCCTGATCCCCGAGGATGCGAATGGCCGGATCGACCTCTTCTATTGCTCGAAAAATATCAACACACAGCCCGACAACTTCTCCGCCGGGATCACGCTGAAAATACTTGGGGGCAGAGTCCAGTTGCGCCGCAGTACGATAGGTCCATGTATCTCCGGCAGAAAAAGCCGGGAAGGCCAACGATGAGAGCAAGGTAACAGTGAGGTATTTCATGGCAATCTCCTGAATACACATCTCCAGCGTGGCACCAGAATCGACAGAGGGGATCGGCAGGTTCAATTATTTGTCCTATTTTTTTCTTTCTTCACCGCCACTTCACGCAACCCCATCACCCCTTCACGCCGGACTGACAGACTCACTCCATCCAACAAGGAGACGTGTCATGGTCAAACAGATATTCACCCACAAGATCTTTCTGCTGCTGTTGCTCAGCCTGCTGTTGATGGTGCCGGTGCAATCCATCATGGAGCTGAACCGGGAGCGTCAGGCTTACCGCAGTCAGGCCATTCACAGCATCATGGCCAGCAGCAGCGGCCCGCAACGACTGATGGGGCCCATTATCGTGCAGCCCTATACCCGTTCGGTGACGGTCGAGCAGGAGGGCAAGCGCTTCGTCCGTCAGGAGCAGATCTACCGCTACCTGCTGCCGGAGCAGTTGGATATCAAGGCCAATATGGAGGTCACCCCGCGCAAGCTGGGCATCTATCAGGCGCAGGTCTACCAGACCCGCATCACCCTATCCGGCCGCCTGCCCACCCGGCAGAGTTTGCTGAATGACGCGACCTCACCGCTCGGTGAAACGGCCGAGCTGGTGGCGGGCAAACCCTACCTGAGCCTGGTGCTCTCCGATGCCCGCGGTATCAACAGCGTCCCCGAACTGCAACTCGGCACACAGCGGATCCCGTTTGCCCCCGGCGCCCGCCTCGGTGATGCGCTCGCGGGTATCCATGCCCCGATCGACAGCCTGCCGCAGCAGGATGGCACCTTCCATCTGGAGCTCAATCTACAGGGGATGAACGCCCTCGACATAGTCCCGCTGGGCAAGGAGAGCACCCTGCAGCTGGCGGGCAACTGGCCCCACCCCAACTTTATCGGTGACTTTCTGCCGGGCAGTCGCACCCTGAGCCCACAAGGGTTTGAGGCCAACTGGCAAACCAGCTGGTTCGCCAGCGACATGGAGACCCGCTTCAACCGGATGATGAACGGGGGCGATAGCAATCTCTCCACCTTCAGCGTCAGTCTGGTGCAGCCGGTGGATCACTATCAGCTCAACGAACGGGCGGCCAAATATGCCCTGCTCTTCATCGGTCTTACCTTTATCAGCTTCTTCATGTTCGAGCTGCTCAAGGGGCTGCGGGTCCACCCGATCCAGTACGCGCTGGTGGGCATGGGGCTGGCCATTTTCTATCTGGTGCTGCTGGCGCTGACCGAACACCTCGGCTTTGGCTGGGCCTATCTGGTGGCCGTGCTGGCCAGCGTGCTGCTCAACGGTTTCTACCTCAGTCATGTGCTGGGCGGCCCGAAGCAGGGGATCGGCTTCGCAGCGCTGCTCGGGCTGGTCTATGCCATTCTCTACAGCCTGCTGCAGGCCGAAGAGATCGCCCTGCTGCTCGGTGCCGTGCTGTTGTTCGCCACCCTGGCGCTGATCATGCTGCTGACCCGCAAGCTCGACTGGTATCAGGTGATGGACTACAGCGCCCCCGTCACCACATGGGCAGCTCCCCAACCACCGAGCAGTGACGCCAGCCATAAGTCATAAGCAAAAAAAACCGGCGCCATCAGGCGCCGGTTCTATTTTATTGATCGGGCATCACTTCTTCTTGACCGGGCGAGCCCAGTTTTTGATGTGACGCTGGGGCACCCGGGTGATCACCAGCTCATTCTCGGCCACATCCTTGGTGATGGTGGAACCCGCCCCCAGAGTCGCCCCCTTGCCGATACGCACTGGCGCCACCAGCTGGGTATCGGAACCGACAAACACATCATCCTCGATGATGGTCTGGAATTTGTTGACCCCGTCGTAGTTGCAGGTGATGGTACCGGCACCAATATTCACCTTGGCACCCACCTCGGCATCCCCCAGATAGGTGAGGTGACCACACTTGGAGCCAACCCCCAGCCGGGCCTTCTTCATCTCGACGAAGTTGCCAACGTGCGCATCCTGCTCCAGCACGGCCCCCGGACGCAGGCGGGCAAACGGGCCGACCGAGCACTGATCCGCAACCTGAGCCCCTTCAACGATGGAGTAGGGCTTCACTTCTGTATGATCGCCAATGACGCAATCCTTCAACACGCAGCCAGCACCGATACGGACGTGGTTACCGAGGGTCACCTTGCCTTCGATGATGACGTTGACGTCGATCACCACCTCTTCACCGATCTCAAGCGACCCGCGCAGATCGAAGCGGGCCGGGTCGATCAGGGTAACGCCGGCGATCATCAGTTTTTCAGCCTGCATCTGCTGGTAGCTGCGCTCAAGGGCAGCCAGTTGCACCCGGTTGTTGGCCCCTTCCACCTCGGCAGCACGCTCCGGATGGACCGCAGCGATCGGGCAACCATCGGCGTGCGCCATGGCAATCACATCGGTCAGGTAGAACTCGCCCTGAGCATTCTTGTTGTCCAGACGGGAGAGCCAGCTGCGCAACTGACCGCCGTTGGCCACCAGCACGCCGGTGTTCACCTCACGGATCGCCAACTGTTCGGCGTTGGCATCCTTCTGCTCGACGATGCCAACCACCTGACCGTTTTCACGGACGATACGGCCATAGCCGGTGGGGTTGTCGAGCACCACGGTCAGCAGTGCCATCCCGTTTTCCGCCTTGGCAGCCAGCAGTCGCTGCAGGGTCTCTGGCTGGATCAGCGGGGTATCGCCGTAGAGCACCAGCACATCGTCTTCATCCTTCCAGAACGGGATAGCCTGGGCGACGGCGTGACCGGTCCCCAGCTGTTGCGCCTGCAGCACCCAGTTCACATCGGCCGCCACGATCCGCTCTTTCAGCAGTTCGGCACCGTGGCCATAGACCAGATGCAGCTGCTCGGCGCCGACCTGACGGGCAGTATCGATCACATGGGAAACCATGGGTTTGTTGGCTACCGGGTGCAGTACCTTGGGCAGAACGGAACGCATGCGGGTACCTTTACCCGCCGCCAGGATCACGACGTTGAGAGACATGACTTCGACCTTGAACTTGTGTGGAAATTCTCGGCGGAGTCTATCGAACGGGTAAAAAAAAAGCGACCCGAAGGTCGCTTTTTACATCACCGTTATTAGCGGTAATTCTTTTTGACGATATCGATGACTCGCAGTTGAGCCATCGCCTTGGCCAGCTCGGTGGCGGCCTGGGCGTAGTCGATATCACCATGGGAGCTGTGGATCCGCTCTTCGGCTGCGCGCTTGGCTTCCTGGGCTTTCGCCTCATCCAAATCGTCAGCACGAATCGCAGTGTCCGCCAGCACGGTCACGGATTCAGGTTGTACTTCCAGCATACCGCCGGAGATGTACAGCACCTCTTCAGTTCCGTTCTGCTTCACCAAGCGGACCAGGCCCGGCTTGATGGCAGTCAGCAACGGAGCATGACCGTGGCGGAGACCCAACTCACCTTCGGAGCCTGATACCTGAGCAGTTTGCACGCGACCGGAAAACAGTTTTCCTTCGGCGCTCACCACATCCAGGTGAAAGGAGATCATCTCTGCCATGGGCCCTCCTGTCGAGGCTTACAGTTTCTTGGATTTCTCGACGACTTCGTCGATACCGCCAACCATGTAGAACGCCTGCTCGGGCAGATCGTCATACTCGCCTTTCAGGATGCCCTGGAAACCACGGATGGTCTCTTTCAGCGGCACGTATTTACCCGGAGAACCGGTAAACACTTCTGCTACGAAGAACGGCTGGGACAGGAAACGCTCGATCTTACGGGCACGGGCTACGGTCAGTTTATCTTCTTCTGACAGTTCATCCATACCCAGGATGGCGATGATGTCCTTCAGCTCTTTGTAGCGCTGCAGTACGGTCTGAACGCCACGAGCGGTCTCGTAGTGCTCTTTGCCAACCACCAGCGGATCCAGCTGACGAGAGGTAGAGTCCAGCGGGTCAACGGCCGGGTAGATACCCAGTGCCGCGATTTGACGGGACAGTACGACGGTCGCATCCAGGTGGGCGAAGGTGGTCGCCGGAGACGGGTCAGTCAAGTCATCCGCAGGAACGTAAACGGCCTGTACGGAGGTGATGGAACCGGTCTTGGTGGAGGTGATACGTTCTTGCAGAACACCCATCTCCTCGGCCAGGGTCGGCTGGTAACCTACTGCGGAAGGCATACGGCCCAGCAGTGCGGATACTTCAGTACCGGCCAGGGTGTAACGGTAGATGTTGTCCACAAAGAACAGCACGTCACGACCTTCGTCACGGAACTTCTCGGCCATGGTCAGGCCGGTCAGCGCAACGCGCAGACGGTTTCCGGGCGGCTCGTTCATCTGACCGTAAACCAGAGATACTTTGTCCAGTACGTTGGACTCCATCATCTCGTGGTAGAAGTCGTTACCCTCACGGGTACGCTCACCTACACCGGCGAACACAGAGTAACCACTGTGCTCGATCGCGATGTTACGGATCAGCTCCATCATGTTTACGGTTTTGCCTACACCGGCACCACCGAACAGACCAACCTTACCACCCTTGGCGAACGGGCATACCAGGTCGATAACCTTGATGCCGGTTTCCAGCAGATCGTTGCTGTTGGACTGATCTTCGTAGCTGGGGGCAGCGCGGTGGATAGACCAGCACTCTTCTTCACCGATCGGACCTTTTTCGTCGATTGGCTCACCCAGTACGTTCATGATCCGACCCAGAGTCGCAGTACCGACCGGAACCTGGATGGATTTACCGCTATTCACTACTTCCAACCCACGACGCAGACCGTCGGAGGAGCCCATGGTGATGCAACGAACGACGCCGCCACCGATCTGTTGCTGAACTTCCAGCACCAGACCCTGGCCTTGACCTTCGCTAACGACCTTCAGTGCATCGTACACCTGGGGCACGGCATTCTGCGGGAACTCGATGTCCACCACAGCGCCGATGATTTGGACGATGAAACCGTTACTCATGTCAAATCCTCTAAACCTTTGATAACCCTTGCCTTACACCGCAGCAGCACCGGATACGATCTCTGTCAGCTCCTGGGTAATACTGGCCTGACGGGCCTTGTTGTATACCAGTTGCAGATCGTTAATCAGGTTACCGGCGTTGTCAGTCGCGGCTTGCATGGCAACCATTCGGGCTGCCTGTTCACTTGCCAAGTTTTCCACTACACCCTGGTAAACCTGAGATTCGACGTAGCGAACCAGCAGGGTATCCAGCAGCTTCTTGGGATCCGGCTCATAGAGGTAATCCCAGTGGTGTTTCTTGGCGAGCTTGCTGTCTTCAGTTACGGGCAAAGGCAGCAGTTGATCGACCCGTGGTTGCTGCACCATGGTGTTGACGAACTTGTTGTACACCAGATACAGCTTGTCAATCTCACCGTTGTCGTAAGCCTTCAGCATGACCTTGACTGAACCAATCAGGTCATTGACGCTCGGACTATCGCCCAGTCCTGCGACATGAGCTTTAACCTTGGCGCCGTGCCGTTCAAAGAAGTTGGAGGCCTTGTTACCGATCAATGCCAGGTCAACCTTGGCACCTTTCGCGCTCCATTGCTTCATATCATTGAGGGCAGCCTTGAACAGGTTGATGTTCAGACCACCACACAGGCCACGGTCGGTGGAGACGACGATGTAACCCACTCGCTTGACCTCACGTTCGATGAGGTAGGGGTGCTTGTATTCCAAGTTCCCCTGAGCGATATGGCCGATCACCTTGCGCATGGTTTCAGCGTACGGACGGCTGGCAGACATGCGTTCCTGCGCACGGCGCATTTTGCTTGCTGCCACCATTTCCATAGCGCCGGTGATCTTCTGAGTGTTTTTCACACTCCCGATCTTGTTACGTATCTCTTTTGCGCCGGCCATCTCTTACTCTCCATCAAGTGGCAGCTCACGCTGCCACACACGCTTACCAGGTCTGGGTTGCTTTGAAGCTATCCAGCAACGCAGTCAGCTTGCCAACGATCGCGTCGTTGTAGTCGGCTTTGGCATTGATTTCAGCCATCAGCTCGGCATGCTGGGTATTGGCGTAAGAGAGCAGAGCGGCTTCGAAGTCGACGATTTTGTTCAGCTCGACATCGGAGAGATAGCCTTTCTCGGCGGCGAACAGCACCAGAGACTGGTGAGCCACGCTCAGCGGAGAGTACTGCTTCTGCTTCATCAGCTCGGTCACTTTCACACCGTGATCCAGCTGCTTGCGAGTCGCCTCGTCCAGATCGGAAGAGAACTGGGCGAATGCAGCCAGTTCGCGATACTGGGCCAGCGCGGTACGGATACCACCGGACAGCTTCTTGACGATCTTGGTCTGAGCAGCACCACCTACACGGGATACGGAGATACCCGGGTCAACCGCCGGACGAATACCGGAGTTGAACAGCTGTGAAGTCAGGAAGATCTGACCATCGGTGATGGAGATCACGTTGGTCGGAACGAACGCAGATACGTCACCCGCCTGGGTTTCGATGATCGGCAGCGCGGTCAAAGAACCGGTCTGGCCTTTCACGGCACCATTGGTGAACTTCTCTACGTACTCGGCGTTAACGCGAGCAGCACGCTCCAGCAGACGGGAGTGCAGATAGAAAACGTCACCCGGGTAAGCTTCACGTCCTGGTGGACGGCGCAGCAGCAGGGAGATCTGGCGATAAGCTACGGCCTGCTTGGACAGGTCATCATAGATGATCAGCGCGTCTTCACCGCGGTCACGGAAGTACTCACCCATGGAGCAACCGGCATACGGAGCCAGGTACTGCAGAGCAGCCGCTTCGGAGGCAGAGGCAACCACCACGATGGTGTTGGCCAGGGCACCGTGCTCTTCCAGCTTGCGCACCACGTTGGCGATGGTGGAGGCCTTCTGGCCAATCGCAACGTAGACACACTTAATGCCGGAATCTTTCTGGTTGATGATGGTGTCGATCGCGATGGCGGTCTTACCAACCTGACGGTCACCGATGATCAGCTCACGCTGGCCACGACCGATTGGGATCATGGCATCGATGGCTTTCAGACCGGTCTGGACCGGCTGGTCAACAGACTTACGCTCGATAACGCCCGGTGCGATCACTTCGATCGGCGAGAAGCCGTCGTTGTCGATCGGACCTTTACCGTCGATCGGCTGACCCAGGGTGTTCAACACCCGGCCCAACAGACCACGACCTACCGGCACTTCCAGAATACGGCCAGTACCTTTTACTTTCATTCCTTCTGACAGACCGTCATAGGAACCCATAATCACCGCACCGACGGAGTCACGCTCCAGGTTCAATGCCAGAGCGTAGCGGTTGCCCGGCAGCTCGATCATCTCACCCTGCATGGCATCAGCCAGGCCGTGAATACGAATGATACCGTCGCTCACAGAGACGATAGTACCTTCGTTACGCGCTTCGCTCTTTACATCAAACTGCGCAATGCGCTGCTTGATCAGCTCGGCGATTTCAGTGGAATTCAGTTGCATGCTCTAATACCCCAATCAAGATTGCAGCGCGTCAGCCATGCGATCCAGCTTACCGCGGACTGTGCCGTCGATTACCAGATCACCGGCCTTGATGAGCACCCCGGCCATCAAGGACGCATCGATGCTGCAATTCAGCTTCACTTTGCGCGCGAGACGTTGTTCCAGAGAAGCCTGAATATTGGCTTTCTGCTGGTCGGTCAGTTCGATCGCCGAAATCACGTCAGCCTGAACCTCTTTATCCAGTTCAGCTTTGAACGCTACAAATTCAGCAACGACCGCCGGCAGCACACCCAAGCGACCATTCTCGGCCATCACCCGGATCAGGTTCTGGCCATGCACGTCGAGTTGCTCACCGCAGACACCGACAAACAGCGTTGCCAGCTCTTCGGCGGCCACAGAGCCGTTTACCAGGTTGTGCATGGTCTCGTTTTCCACTACTTGCGCAGCGAAACCGAGCATACCCAGCCACTGGTCAACCGCCTTGTGCTCAACGGCAAACTCGAAAGCAGCCTTGGCGTAGGGGCGAGCGATTGTAGTCAGTTCAGACATAGCCCCGTTCCCGTTACAGTTCTGCTACCAGTTTGTCGACGATGTCGCTGTTGGCAGCCTGGTCGATTTGACGCGCCAGGATCTTCTCTGCACCAGCAATGGCAAGAGCAGCAACCTGCTTACGCAGTTCTTCTTTGGCACGATGACGTTCAGCTTCGATCTCGGCACGGCCCTGAGCCAGGATTTTTTCCCGCTCAGACTGGGCACCAGCGGCAGCTTCATCAATGATCTGGGCTTTACGTTTGTTAGCCTGTTCAATGATTTCAGCAGCCTGCAGCTTGGCTTCTTTCAGCTGATCGGTGGCGTTGGCCTTGGCCAAATCCAGATCTTTCTTGGCACGTTCGGCAGAAGAGAGACCGTCAGCAATAGCTTTCTGACGGGCTTCGATGGCAGCAATCAGCGGCGGCCATACGTACTTCATGCAAAACACTACGAAGAAGAAAAAAGCAATTGCTTGGCCGAGGAGGGTGGCATTGATATTCACAGCCGATGTCCTCTTAAGTTAGTTAATGGGTTATGCCTGGAGAGTCGTAATGACTTAGCCAGCAACCGCAAACATCACGTACAGACCCAGACCAACGGCGATCATCGGGATCGCATCCACCAGACCCATTACGATGAAGAACTGGGTACGCAGAACAGGGATCAGATCCGGTTGACGAGCAGCACCTTCCAGGAACTTGCCACCCAGGATACCGATACCGATGGAAGCGCCGATAGCAGCCAGACCCATCATCATTGCAGCAGCGATGTACAGCAGGTCCATGTTCAAGTTTTCCATGAGGATCTCCAGTTATTTAGATGTAATTGATTGTATAAAAAGGATTATTTGAGTTGCATCAACCATGGTCTTCCTGCGCCATCGACAGATAGACGATGGTCAGAACCATGAAAATGAATGCCTGCAAAGTGATGATCAGGATGTGGAAAATTGCCCAAGGCACGGACAGGATCCACTGTGACCACCAGGGTAACAAACCCGCAATAAGGATAAAGATCAGTTCGCCAGCATACATGTTGCCGAACAGTCGAAGACCCAGAGAAACAGGTTTGGAAATCAGCGTAACAGTTTCCAGGATGAGGTTAACCGGGATGGCCGCCGGGTGGTTGAAAGGCTGAAGCGTCAGCTCCTTCACAAACCCGCCGATACCCTTGACCTTGATGCTGTAATACAGGATCAAGAAGAACACGCCCAAAGCCATGGACATGGTGATGTTAACGTCAGCAGAGGGAACCACACGCAGATAGGGAATACCCATCAATTGTGCAGCGTGAGGGATAAAGTCAACGGGGATCAGATCCATGAAGTTCATCAGGAAGATCCACACAAACACCGTCAGCCCCAAAGGTGCGATGACCTTGTTGCGACCGTGAAAGATGTCTTTGACGTTACCATTCACAAACTCGACCAGCATCTCCACAAAGCACTGCAGCTTACCCGGCACCCCGCTGGTAGCGTTAACGGCTACTTTGCGGAAAAGCAGGATAAACAGGGCGCCTAGCACGACGGAAAATACCATTGAGTCGATATTGACCGTCCAGAACCCGGACCCGACTTGAAGGTGGGTCAGGTGGTGGGAGATATATCCCTGAGGAGTCAGGACTTCTCCGGTTGCAGACATGAGTTTTCCTAATAGTGGTTGTTAAGCGTGAATGAAACCATCCACTGTACAACGAGGGCGAGGATATAAGTGGCGAAAAACGAGACGGTAACGACCTCGACTCCCGCACCAGACAACAGGGCAAACAGACCTGCGGTCGAAATGAGCTTAATCCCAGCCCCACCATAAAAGTCCCGCAAAACCAGGCCCACACTCTCGGTTGTCACCTTGCGGCGCAGCACCCAGACAGTAAACAAGGCTTGAGGAACCCAGTACATCCCCCCTCCGTAGAGGGCGGAATAACCGGCGCTGGCACCTGTCAGGTAAAACCAGACGGCACTCATCGCCAGGATCAGGATGAGCTGACAAACGAGCATAACCAAGGCCAGTGTCAAACCTTCCAAGGCTAATTTCCGCTTCACCAACCTACCCCTGAACATTACAGAACTGTAAAAAATCGGGATCCGAAGACCCCATGTTAACAGCTCTTAAAGCCGGTCAAATTATACCCTTGAGGGCAGCTATTGCAATATGACAAAAATCCTTAATTTTTGCGGCTTTCAGCGGCAAATCAAGGTTATGGCCATATCAAAAGGAATGGATGTTTTATTACTACAAAAAGCGTAAAAATCACGATTCCGACACGCCAAAACAGCCCAATATACGGTCCAAATCGGACAAATTCTCGTAACTTATTACTAACTTCCCGCTATCCCGCTTGCCAGGCTGAAGTTGCACCTGATTGCCAATTTTTTCTGCCAGTTGGCGCTCCAGGTAGCCGATCTGCGGATCGCGAGCCGGTTCGACCCTGGCTTTTTCCGGTTCCAGCGCCTTTTGCACCAGCTTCTCGGTATCGCGCACGGTCAGTCCCTTCTGGGCGACCAGCTTGGCCAGTTCGGACTGGGCCTGGCCGCTCAGGGCCAGCAGGGCACGGGCATGGCCCATATCGAGGTCGCCGTGCTCGACGAAACGCTTCACATCGTCGTTGAGCTGGTTGAGACGCAACAGGTTGGTCACCGTGGTGCGGGACTTGCCCACCGCCTCGGCCACCTGCTGGTGGGTGAGTTCGAATTCGGTCAGCAGTCTTTGTAAAGCGACCGCCTCTTCGATGGCATTGAGGTCTTCCCGCTGAATATTCTCAATCAGCGCGATGGCGACGGCAGCCTCGTCGGGTACATCCTTGACGATGCAGGGCACCACCTCGAGCCGCGCCAGCTGGGACGCGCGCCAGCGCCGCTCACCGGCTATGATTTCGAAGGATTGTTCGCCGAGAGGGCGTACCACGATGGGCTGGATCACCCCCTGGGCGCGGATGGAGTTGGCAAGCTCTTCCAGTGCATCCTGGGACATATCCTTGCGGGGCTGGTACTTGCCGGACTGCAACCACTCCACCGGCAGCTTGCGCAGCTCGGTCTGATGGGCTGGAAGCATAGCCTCTTCAGTACGTTGATCGCTCATCACCTGTTTCTGGCGGGCAGCCGTGCTGGTACTGAGCAGGGCATCCAGCCCCTTGCCCAGTCCACGTTTTTTCGGAGTCATATGCTCTCTCGGTCTGCGATGGTCGCCTGACGTTCCTGCTCCTGGCGGCGCAGGATCTCGCCAGCCAGTGCCAGGTAGGCCTTGGCGCCCACCGATGATTTGTCATAGTGCATGGCCGGGGCACCGAAACTCGGGGCCTCAGCCAGTCTAACGTTGCGGGGAATGATGGTGCGGTAGACTTTGTCGCCAAAGTGCTGTTTTAGCTGATCGGACACATCATTAGCCAGCCGGTTGCGGTGATCGAACATGGTGCGCAGCACCCCTTCGATCTTGAGCTCCGGATTGACCACAGCGGCCAGCTTGCTGATGGTGTCGACCAGGGCGGTGAGCCCCTCCAGCGCGTAATATTCGCACTGCATGGGCACCAACACGGAGTCGGCGGCGGCCATGGCGTTCACGGTCAGCATGTTGAGAGAGGGCGGGCAGTCGATGAAGACGTAGTCGTATTTGTCCCGCACCGAAGCCAGCGCATTGCGCAGGCGGATTTCGCGGGCGAAAAATTCCATCAGACGGATTTCGGCCGCGGTCACGTCGGCGTTGGCGGCAATCAGGTGATAGCCCCCGGTGGTTTCGGGGATGATCACTTCGCTGATGGGGGCATCCTCGATCAGCAGCTCATAGGCTGTGCGCTCGACGTCATACTTGTCGACACCGCTGCCCATGGTGGCATTGCCCTGCGGATCCAGATCGATCACCAGCACCTTACGCCGGGTGGCAGCCATGGAGGCGGCCAGATTCACACAGGTGGTGGTTTTACCCACTCCACCCTTCTGGTTGGCTATGGCGATGACTTTTCCCACACGATCCCCTAAATGAAACTGCGACCCTATTCGGGCTGGATATGTTTGAATTCCAGCAGATGACGTTCGCCTTCCAGCTCCGGCACCCGCAACTCATGACAGGCTACCAGACGGATATTGGCAGGCAACTGGGCCAGCTCCTGCTCGGGATATTGTCCCTTGAGAGCCAGGAAGCTGCCCTGTTCTGACGGCAGGTGGTGACACCAGCTCAGCATATCCTCCAGCGAGGCAAATGCCCGACTCAGTACACCATCAAACCCCACTTCGGGTTGATACTCTTCAACCCGGGATTTGACCGGCGTCACATTGGTCAGACCCAGCTCCTGGATCACCTGACGGATGAAGTTGATCCGCTTGCCCAGACTGTCGAGCAGGACGAACTGCTTGTCCGGATTGATGATCGCCAGCGGCAATCCCGGCAGGCCGGGACCTGTCCCCACATCGATGAAGCGCTCACCGTGCAAGTGGGGGCTTACCACCAGGCTATCGAGGATATGCTTGACCAGCATGGCGTCAGGATCTCGCACCGAGGTGAGATTGTAAGCCTTGTTCCACTTGTGCAGCAACTCGACCAACTGCACCAGTTGGCTCTTTTGGGTATCGGTGATAACAATTTCGGCCTGCATGAGCAGGCCGTTCAATCTTTCCAGCATATTTTCCAACGGTAAGAATCCTCAGGCGGTTTTACGCAGCAGGCCGTGTTTTTTCAGGTGAACCAGCAGGATGGAGATGGCCGCCGGGGTGATGCCGGAGATGCGGGAAGCCTGACCAATGGTCTGCGGTTTGGCATCGTTCAGCTTGGCTTTCACCTCGTTGGAGAGGCCGTTCACCTCGCGATAGTCCAGATCCAGCGGCAGCAGGGTGTTCTCGTTGCGCAGCTGCTTTTCCACTTCATCGTGCTGACGCTCGATGTAACCGGCGTACTTGATCTGGATCTCAACCTGTTCGGCCGCGGCAGGATCGGTCACGGATGGGCCGACCCCTTCGATGGCCATCAGCGCATCATAGGTCACCTCGGGGCGACGCAGCAGCTCTTCCAGACTCTGTTCGCGGGTTAGCGGGGTGTTGACCAGGGCGTTGACTGCCTCCAGTGACGGATGTTGCGGATGGATCCAGGTTGAACGCATGCGCTGACGCTCCAGCTCGACCTGTTCCATCTTGGCGTTGAATTTGCTCCAGCGCTCGTCATCCACCAGACCCAGCTCGCGACCGATGGCGGTCAGGCGGATATCTGCGTTGTCTTCCCGCAGCAGCAGGCGATATTCGGCACGACTGGTGAACATGCGGTAAGGCTCGCGGGTCCCCAGAGTGGAGAGATCATCCATCATCACGCCCATGTAGGCCTGATCCCGACGCGGGTTCCAGGGATCCTTGTCCTGGGCACGCAAGGCCGCGTTCAGACCGGCCATCAGGCCTTGTGCCGCCGCCTCTTCGTAACCGGTCGTGCCGTTGATTTGGCCAGCGAAGAACAGGTTTGGAATGCACTTGCTCTCCATGTTGGCCTTGAGATCCCGCGGATCGAAGAAATCATATTCGATGGCATAGCCGGGGCGGGTGATGTGAGCGTTCTCGAAGCCGCGCACGGAACGGACGATCTGCACCTGCACGTCAAACGGCAAGCTGGTGGAGATCCCGTTCGGGTAAAGCTCGTGGGTGGTCAGGCCTTCCGGCTCGACAAAGATCTGGTGTGCAGTCTTGTCGGCGAAACGGGTGATCTTGTCTTCGATCGACGGGCAGTAGCGCGGGCCGATCCCCTCGATCACCCCGGCGTACATGGGGCTGCGATCCAGGTTATTGCGGATCACCTCGTGGGTACGCTCGTTGGTGTGGGTGACGTAGCAGGGCACCTGACGGGGATGCTGGCTGGCATCGCCGATAAACGAGAAGACCGGACGCGGATCGTCGCCGTGCTGGGCCTGCATCACGGAGAAATCGACGCTGCGGGCATCGATGCGCGGCGGCGTACCGGTCTTGAGACGATCGATGCGCAGCGGCAGTTCACGCAGGCGCTGAGCCAGGGTGATCGACGGAGGATCCCCGGCACGGCCGCCCTTGTAGTTTTCCATCCCGATGTGGATCAAACCGTTCAGGAAGGTACCGACCGTCAGCACCACTGTCTTGCCGCTGATGCGGATCCCGCTCTGGGTGACCACACCGGCAACACGATCCCCGTCCATGATCAGATCGTCACAGGCCTGTTGGAAGATCTTCAGGTTCGGGTAGTTCTCCAGCATCTGGCGAACGACGGCCTTGTAGAGCAGGCGATCCGCCTGGGCACGAGTGGCTCGCACTGCCGGGCCCTTGGAGGAGTTGAGGGTGCGGAACTGGATCCCGCCAAGATCGATGGCACGCGCCATGATCCCGCCGAGTGCGTCAACTTCCCTGACCAGGTGTCCCTTGCCGATCCCACCGATCGCCGGATTACAGGACATGTGTCCCAGCGTATCGATATTGTGGGTCAGCAACAGGGTGTTCATGCCCATACGGGCTGCCGCTGTTGCTGCTTCGGTTCCGGCATGACCGCCACCGACGACGATCACATCAAATTGTTCATGGTATTGCATTGGGATCACCTTGATCTGCACGCCTGAAGATCTTTATTTGCCTGGGCTAAAGGGCGGAACATTCTATCTGTTTCGCGTCCTGAGGGGAACGTCTACTTAACGTTCAGTATGAAGGGAGGATCCACTAATTAGATCTTAAGGATCTTTAGATCGATCTTTTACTGGATCTCTTATTAGGATCCGCCCTTTCTGTTGATAAGCACTTTTTGATCATAAAGATCATTAGTTTAAGGACGATCCTAGCTTGTGGAAAAGCTTGGATCCTGGCCCAGTGAACGAGGGGATAACCAGGACTTTTATACACAGAGGTCTGTCGGTCTGGATCTAATACATGGATAACTATAGGTTTTGCAGAGCTTTACACTGTAGTTATACACATTACCCCTGGGCGTTGTGGGTAACCTTGTAGAACAACTCCCCCGGATCAATCTGTTAATAACATGGTGGATAGTCGATCTGGGGATAAGTGGGGAGATCAAGCTTTTTTTCAGGATCTCCCGCACGCTGATCAGGCGATCATCGTCATCCAGTCGCGGATCCACACTTCAGCGGCATCTTCGGGGATCTCGTGTTGGGTCACATCGATGTCGAGCCGCTCGCCGATCCGGCTGGCACCGCACTCGGCCAGCAGCCGATCCAGCGTCTTGCCACCCTGGCAAAAGGTGTCATAACTGCTGTCGCCAAGGACGATCACGCCATATTTCAATGAATTAAGATCCGGATGCTGCTCGGCAAGATCCTTGGCGAAGGGTTGCAGGTTGTCGGGCACATCCCCGGCACCATGGGTGGAAGTGACCACCAGCAGGATGGATCCCGCATCATCCAGCACCTCTGCCAGCTTGGCCGGGTTGTGGAGCCGGGTCTGGTGGCCAGCCTGTTCCAGCAGGTTGGCGACGTGGTCTGCGACATATTCGGCGGCGCCCAGCATGGAGCCGACGACGAGATTGAGTTTGGCCATGGAATGGATCCTGATTTCAGACAAAGAAACGGAAAGCCGGATTCTACCGCCAAAGGGTGTGGATAAATATGGATAAAGCTTGGGGATAATGGATCCAGTCAGATAATGCCACCAGCTCCATCTCGTCGATCTTTCTGCGGCCTCTCTCTATCTCTTACTAAATGATGGTTTTCTTATGAAACCCACCATTGTTGTGATGAGCGTACTATTGCTGAAAATTGGGTTTCATATGGGGTTTTTTGATGGCCGGATAATGCCTCTGCGGTTTTCTTCCTTCGAGCATCTATATGTCCGAGGTGGCATCAGATAACCCCGTTTGGCCTATTAAAGAGGGGCTGATTGCTGTCATCGTTGGCCATTTTTGCTCATGGGTTAGGCCAGCAGATCCTCTTTACACAGGAGGTCCCGGTCGGGCTGGTCTCCACCTTGTTAGGGGGCGCTTACTTCATCTGGTGCCTGCGCCGCCTCTAGGTTTGCTGACAAAAAATAGACAATAAAAAGGCTATGTCCCAATTACGTGTTGAAAGGCTAAGCTTGAAGTAGGCCATCACCTTGAGGTCTACCATCATGGATACCCCAGCCTTTC